>NZ_JAGQBS010000014.1:0-59815 GCF_024345755.1 Cyanobium sp. L1E-Cus
CGGTGGAACTGCCAGAAGAAGAGGTGAAGGATCTGCTGTGCCGTGCGCGCCAACCGGTGAGCTTGGAGACGAAGGTGGGCGACGGTGATGACACCGAACTGCTGGACCTGCTGGCAGGAGATGCGGAGCTGCCGGAGGAGCGGGTGGATGGCGAGTGCCTAAAGGGCGACCTGCGAGCGCTGCTGGAGCAACTGCCGGAGCTGCAGGGGCGGGTGCTGAAGATGCGTTATGGGATTGAGGCTGGGGAGCCGCAAGAGAGCTCGGAGCCGATGAGCCTCAGTGCCATTGCTAAGCAATTGGGCATGAGCCGCGACAAAACTCGCAACCTGGAGCGCAAAGCCCTCGAAGGCGTACGGGCCCAGTCACGCATGCTTGAGGGTTATTTGGTGGCTTGAGCTGACTCAGCCGGTGGAGCTGACGCTGCGAGCAATCAGTACGGTCAACATCACGATGGCAAGAAGAACCTGGAGAGCCATAACGAGCTTGGCTCTCCGTGACATAACGGCTTCAGATGTGGGTCCGTAGGTGGAATTGACGTTCATCGAGATAAACAGGTAGTCGATGATGTGGGGTTCTGGTGGTTCTTCTCCCTGTCGGCTGGGCCAAATAAATGCACCGCCTGGAGTGCTGACATCAAGAAAGATATAGACAAACATAAATACGAGTACGCTTTCCATATAGACGGCTGCCACATCCCACAATCCTGCCAGTCCACCGCCTTGATGGCTGCCAGCAGTTGCAACCATGGACAGCACGTTGGCTATCACCTGAAGCATTGAAAACAGCAGATAGGCCAGGGCCCAGCGGAACAGGTGGCGGTTTTTGCCGCGAAATAGGCTGACCGTTAGCCCGATTGTTACGGCGATGAAGGCAATTGTGGCAACGATGTCGATGCTGTGTACCAAATCGCTGAGATTTGGAGCAATCAAGCTGCGATGCCGCAGATGATTAACCAGCAGAAGATCCATTCCCCAGACGCCTGTCGTAGCAGCAATTACCGCTAGTCGCCCCCTGCCGCTAGTTAGGCGCTCGCGCAGCATGTCGGCGGGTCCAGCGCTTGTCTGGTTTGAAGGCTCACTTGCCATAATTTTGCTCCGGCTGATGGTGGGATGAAATATTTAGGTTTAATTGGGGAATTTTTGAACCAATTCAAGCGATGATATGGCGGCTATGAATATATCTTTTGCTGCTTATTTTATGGGCAAGCTGATGTCTTTTTAAGTAGTAAAATTAGAAAAACTGATCGAAGTTGTCGAAGTCGACTGCGCTGAAGGTGCCTGCTTCAACCTGAGCCATAAGCCGTTCCAGCTGCACCCACAGGGCGCCAGCTGTGGCAATCGACAACACAAAAGAAACCAGCAGGGCAACCCCCGCCGAGAAACCGAATACCTGCAGGCTGCCGCCAATAAACAGGGTGATGCCGATCACCACGCCGAAGTAAGGCAGGGTGACCGCAAAACTGCCAAGCGGAAGCAGGGGCAGGCGATCCTGTTTCCAGCCCTCCAGCTTGTTTTCTACCAATTTGGCGAAGGTGAGCCCGCAGAGCACGCCGATGGCCAGGCCCACACCAGCTACTAGGTAGGGGGGCTGGATGATCTGTGCATATTCCAGCAGGATGTCGCTTGCATCGAGGTCGGCGTACATCCAGCCGTCCGGCAGGGCGCTGCTGTCCATGGCGTCGAGGGGCAGGCTGGCCATCTGCTGAGACTGGTCTGGGTGGCCGAGACCCTAGGCCCTCAGGGTTCCCAGCGCTGGGAACCCAGGAAGGTGAGTTCGACGAAGCTGCTGCCGTTGTGGTCCTGGGGACCCAGTTGCACCCGGTAGCCGCCAAGGTCTAAATCGCGCATCGTTTCAAGCGCGGTCACAAAGCGTTGGCGGGTTGGCGCCGGCCCGGCCCGACGCAGGCCTTCCACCGTCATCTTGGCGGCAAGGAAGCCCTCGAGGCTGATGAAGCCGAATTGGGGTTTGGCCTGCTGGCGGCGCATTAATTTCTGGTAT
Source organism: Cyanobium sp. L1E-Cus (assembly GCF_024345755.1). NCBI lineage: Bacteria > Bacillati > Cyanobacteriota > Cyanophyceae > Synechococcales > Prochlorococcaceae > Cyanobium > Cyanobium sp. L1E-Cus. Next base: position 1,999 of record NZ_JAGQBS010000014.1, read on the forward strand.
TCCTTCACCACTGGCACCCTTTCGTTCCAAGGGAAAGGCACCACCTGGGCCACGCCTATGCCACTGGCCTCATGGCTTTGCAGCGAGGCCCGCAGGGCGCTGGTACCTACAAACGACACGTTCATCAGCTGGGCTGTGTTGCCGCGCCGCCGCATCTCGCGGCTTAAGGAGGCCGAGCTCGGGTAGGCCGCTATCACCAAAACCGCGTTGGCATTGGCGTTTTGCACCATGCTGGCTGCCCCGCCGGTTTGGTTTGAGTTGCGCTCAACGCTGGCAGTGGCCACTGGCTTGAGGCCATGGCGTCTCAAGGCCTTGAGAGATCCCTTGAGGCCGTCTTTACCAAAGGCATCGTTTTGATAGACAACCGCAACGCGATGGCGGCCGCTGCGCACCAGGTAGTCGACCATCCGGTCAATTTCCATGTGGTAGCTGGTACGTAGGTTGAACACCATGGGGCGATGGGGCTGGCGTAGCAGCTGGGCGCCGGTGAGTGGAGCTATTAGTGGAATTTTCTGTGTCTCAACCAAGGGCAACACCGCCTTGACGGTGGGGGTGCCCACATAACCAAATAAAGCAAACACTTTGTCGCGTTCAACCAGCTGCTTGGTGTTGCGCAGGGTGAGAGGTGGGTCATAGCGGTCGTCGAGGCTCAGCAGCTTCAGTCGCTTGCCATGGACGCCACCTTGGCGATTCACTTCGGCGAAATAGGCCAGAGCCCCTTCCCGGTATTCGCTGCCGAGCATGCCGGAGGGGCCGCTGAGTGCCGCCGACTGCCCCAGCACCATTTCTGTTGATGCCAGGGCAGGCAGGCTCAGCGTCAAGGCCAAAGCTGCTGCGGTGCCCACTCGCCCCCAAACGGCTTTCGGACTTAACTTCAGCAAACTGCAGCGGTTGGGCATGGGTAAGCGCAGGCAAAGGCCTTGGAACGTGCTGGCGATGGTTGCCGTTGTTCTGGCGGCCATCCTGGCAATTTTGGGGATCGGGCGCATTGATGTGAGCCCAGTGCTAAGCCGCGACTCTTTGCGTCTCTCTTCCGCGTCCCGTGCTCTCACCACCTTGCCCTTCGGCGAAAAGCCTGCCCTTGGTGTGTGGAGCGCCATGCGGGGAGACCAGCTCAGCGCCGGGGAGGAACGGGTGGATCGGGCTGAGTTTGAGCGAGCCCAATACAAGGTAGAAGTAGGAGTGTATTCAACTAGCAATTATGAGCTTGATCTAACGGTGCCAACCTATTCGAGTAATGGCTATGTTTGGCTGCGCTGGGAGGAGCCTATGCAGCGCTATGTGGAGGCTCGCGGTGGAGATATTTCGAGTATGTTTATTGTTCTGAATACCCTGCTTTCCGACAAAGACTCAAGCCTTAGGCCGGTGGGCAATGTTCCCGCGCGGCTTGCAGATGGTAGTTACTATCAATTGTTTACCTATGTGGGTCGCTATTATGTAGACAAGGCTAGTTTTCGGCACTATCCTTTCATGAGCATAAGCCTGCCACTTGTGATTGAGGCTAACGATATAGACGGCCAGCTTAGCTATCAAAATCTCCGTTTAATTCCAGAGATACGCAACAGCGGCATGGGTCTCTATGCACGAATTATTGGCTGGCTAAATACCGGCTGGTCGATTGCGGAATACAGGCACCACTACGCTACGAATTTTGGGCTTGGTGGCGAAGAAAACGACTACAGCCAAATCCTCTTTGAGATCTCCTATGGCACCTCTTCGTGGTCGTCTTTCTGGAGATTGTTGTTGCCCCTCTCCGTGTTGATGGCCATGGTGTTGTTGGTATTTAAGGTGCGCCCTGATGAGCAGGATGCTCGTGCCAGTATCCCGGTCACTGTGCTCCTTACCCTGGTTTTCCTACAGCAAACCTATCGTGACAAGTTGCCTGATTTGCCCTTTCTTACCTTCCTTGATCAAGTGTACGTCGTTGCTTACGTAGTTACTCTGACGGCATTTGTGTTGGTTCTATGGATTGGACGACGCTATGCCGTGATGGAATCGATTGAAGATCCCGCCGAGAAGCAAGCGTTATTGCTGCATCTAAATCGCCTTGATGATACCTGGCCCCTAGTGGTGGTTCTGTTGGGTGGTACTGCAATTACCTTCTGCTGGATGACGATCCCCCAGGTTGGCTGAAATATCTATTGTTTAAGCCTATTATTTAAGACCATTGTTTAAGTATGTCTATAGTTTAGGCGGGTTGCAGTGTGAGTTTCGCTAGCATGCCACTCACCAACTTGCGAGGTGAAAAAGTACGTCCCATCAGGCCCATCAGGGCTCGCAAATCGTCTGTGTGCAGGCGATCGCCCTGAACCAGAGTAAGAAGGAGCCGTTGCCTCAGGCTGCCGCCTTCTGGACCCAGCAGCAGCTTCAGGCCAGCTCCCGCAACTGGAAGCAAATCGGGGCTAGTGGAATCGTTCTCCACAACCGCCAATAGATTTTCTAGTCGTTCAAGCTGCAGGCGTCCTTGTCGATCAAAGAGCACCTCAAGTAGTTTTTCGCGCATCTCACTGGTGTCGCCTGCCAGCAGGCGCCGGGCCACGTATGGATAGGCAACCCTGATGATCTTGAAGCTGGGATCAAGCCGCAGGGCCAGGCCCTCCTGGCTCACCACCGCCCTAATGATCAGGGCGAAGCGAGCCGGCACACGAAAGGGATAGGCATACATCAGCTCCGAAAAGCGATCGGTGATGGCTTTGAAGTTGAAGGAGCCCACGTTGTCGCCTAGGGCGCCACCAAGCACCTCCTCTAGGGCAGGAATGATTGGCTCGAGATCGGCCCGGGGATTGAGGAAACCCAGGCTGACGAAATCAGCCGCGAGGGCGGTGAAATCCCGATTGATCAGGTGAACAACGGCGCCGGTGAGGGTGAGGCGATCGCTGTCACTGATCGAATCCATCATGCCGAAATCCACATAGGCCACATGGCCCAGGGGGCCGGTTTTGCCGGAGAGCGCAAACAGGTTGCCCGGGTGGGGATCAGCGTGGAAATAGCCAAATTCGAGCAGTTGCTGCAGCCCGGCGATCACGCCAGTGCGGATCAGGGCCGAGGGGTCCAGGTTGCGAGCCTCCAGCGCCTGGCGTTCCTGCAACTTGGTGCCATTAATCCACTGGGTGGTGAGCACCCGCTGGCTGGATAGCAGTCGCTCCACCCGCGGCACGGTCACCTCTGGTTGGCGGGCGAACAGATCGGCAAATCGTTCAGCGTTATTGGCCTCGAGCCGGTAATCAATCTCCTCGAACAAAGTTGAGCCGAATTCATCGATGATGTCGCCGAGGCCAAAGCCCAGGTTGAGTGGCAGCAGCGGCGCACTCAGCACAGCCAACAGGCGGATGATCACTAGATCCCGCCGCAGAATGGTGGGCAGATTGGGGCGTTGCACCTTGACGGCCACCCAGTGGCCATCAGCGAGCTGCGCTTTGTAGACTTGGCCCAGGCTGGCTGCTGCTACGGGGTAGTCGGGGAATACCTCAAATAGCTGGTCGGCCGGGGCGCCCAATTCCTGCTCAATGGTTGCTAGCGCAATCCCATGGGGATAGGCGGGCAGGTTGTCCTGCAGCTGGGTGAGCTGTTCGAGCCAGTCGCGCCGCACCAGATCGGGCCGGGTGGAAAGGGCTTGGCCCACCTTGATGAAGCAGGGGCCCAGGTCCGTGAGCGTTGTGAGAATGCGCCTTCCCAGTCGTTGCTGCACTTGGGCATTGCTGCTGTTCCCCTGCACCACCAACACCAGGGCCAGGCTGGACAGCTGCCAGATCACCACGAGCAGCCGTGCTATCAGCACCCAGGGACGCAACAGCAACCAGCGCAGGTCTCTGCCTGGGTCGTAACCCAGCTCGCTGGCAGCTTCGGCGTTGGTCAAGTCACGGCAGCGGCTAGTTGAGCAGACTCTATTAACGCCATCCCTCTTTCCATGGGCCTGCCGCTGCATCTGCCGGCCCACGGCCGTGGTCGGGGTCTGTCTCCTGCCCTGCGGCGCCTGCTGCGCCAGCGGCCGGGCAGCTGGGATCTGCCGGAGCTGCCGGAGCAGGGTGGTCCCCTGATCGATACCGGCGCCGTCGCTGAGGCTCAGCGGCGTTGTGCATCCCAGCTTGGAGCGGAGGCGCTCTGGTTTGGTGTTAATGGTGCCAGTGGCCTGCTGCAGGCAGCCCTGCTAGCCCTCGCTCCCCCTGGCAGCCGGGTGCTGCTTCCCCGCAACCTGCACCGCTCCCTGCTGCACGGCTGCGTGCTGGGCCAGCTGCGGCCCGTGCTGTTTGACCTGCCCTTCGATCCGGCCAGTGGCCTGTGGCTGCCTCCGGGTCCAGCCCATCTCGAGGTGGTGCTTGCAGCAGCAGAGCAGGACGGTCCCCTGGCGGCCCTTGTGCTGGTGTCGCCGAGCTACCAGGGCCAGCGCGCCGAGCTGCCGGCCCTGGTGGCATTGGCCCACGGCCGTGGGCTACCCGTCCTGGTTGATCAAGCCCATGGCCGCGGCGAGGCCTTGGCGGCCGGGGCCGACCTGGTGGTGCTCTCGGGCCAGAAGGCTGGCGGCGGTTTGGCCCAGAGCGCCGCCCTGCTGCTGCAGGGCGGCAGGGCTGATCGCGATGCCGTGGTCCGGGCCCTGCTGTGGCTGCAGACCTCCAGCCCCAGCGCCCTGCTGCTGGCCTCCGCAGCAGCTGCCCTCGATGACCTCACCAGCTCGGCAGGCCGGCGCCGCTGGCAAGCGGCATGGCGCTGCGGCGAGCGCCTGCAGCGCCGCTGTCGTGCACTGGGCTTGCCCCTGGTTGCAAATGACGACCCGCTGCGGTTGGTGCTGCACACCGCTGCCATGGGAATCAATGGGCTGGAGGCCGATGCCTGGTTGCTGCAGCGGGGTGTGATCGCGGAGTTGCCGGAACCGGGGGCGCTCACTTTTTGCTTGGGTATGGCGCCGCCCCCTGGGCTGCTTTGGCGCCTGCCCCACCAGCTGCTGCGCCTGCGGCGTGCCCTGGGGGGACCACCCCTGCCACCCTTCAGCGCGCCACCGCTGCCGCTGGTAGCTGAGCCGGAGCTGCCCCTGGCCGAGGCCTGGCGCGCTCCGGCGGAAGTAGTGGCTTTGGCGGCGGCAGCTGGACGGATCGCCGCCGAACCCCTTTGTCCCTATCCGCCGGGTATACCCCTGCTGGTGCCCGGCGAGCGGATCGATCTGGCTAGGGCTACCTGGCTGCGGCAGCAGCAGCACCTTTGGCCAGGCCAGATCGCTGATACGGTGAGGGTTGTGGCCGGATAGGAGGCCGATGGATCCCAACGCCGCGGCCGATCTAGGCCAAGCTTCCCAGCAGCCGACCTACCAGTGGGATTTCGTCACCCCTGGGCTGCCGGATAGTGCCTTTGAAGACGCTCCGGGCTTCAGCCCCACCCCCATGGAGCTGAGGGTGATGCTGCTGGCCCATCTGCGCCCCCGCGCCGATTCCCTGGTGTGGGATGTGGGCGGCGGCACCGGTGCCCTGGCCCTGGAAATCGCCCGGCTGATGCCCAGGGGTGCGGTGCATACCCTTGAGCGCGACCCCGATGCCATCGAGTTGTTGGAGCAAAACCGACGCCGCTTTGGCATCACCAACCTGCACATTCACGCTGGCGCTGCGCCAGATGATCTGGACCAGCTGCCCGCCCACCCAGATCGGGTGCTGCTGGAGGTGGGACGGCCCTTGGGTGATGTGCTGCTGGCGGTATGGGAAGCGCTGGTGCCCCGCGGGCGCTTGGTGATTAGCACCGCCAGCCTGGAGGGCTTGGTGGATGCCACCGATACCCTGGGCCAGCTGGCGGCCCGCGATGTGCAGGTGGTGCAGGCCACCGTGCATCGCATGCAACGGCGCGGCAGCCAGGCCAAATTGGCTGCGGCCGAACCACTGTTTTTGATTGCTGCCGAGCGCCCAGCTAGCTCTGAGCCCTCCTGATCGCCGCGTGTTGATACCCCCTACCCAGCCAGCTAAACCCCGCACCGCCACCTCCCTGCCCCGGCTGCTGAGCGGCTGGCTGGCTGGGGGCTTTGGCTTCGTGGTGGTGATGCTTGGGGGCTGGTGGTTCACGGTGGCCGTAGGGGTGATCGTGCACTTGGGGCTGCTGGAGTTCTTCCGGATGGCCCAGTTCAAGGGGATCCGGCCCGCCACCAAAACCACCCTGGTGGCGGTGCAGCTGCTGCTGGTCACCACCCAGCTGGCCAGTGGCAGTGGCTTACTGGGTGGCGGTTGGTTTGCCGGCGATGTGGCCGCAGCGGTGCTGCCGGCCTCTGGGGCGGTGATCTGCGGCTGGCTGCTGTTGCAGCCGGTCACCGGCACCATCGCCGACATCGCCGCTTCAATTTTCGGGCTGTTTTACCTGGGTTTTCTGCCCAGCTACTGGATACGTCTGCGCGACCTGGCCGGCGACGCTCTGGCGCCCAACCTGGCCGGCCAGCCCTGGCCCGCCAGCGCCGGGCTCGCCCTCACCCTGCTGGCCTGCTTCCTGATCGTTGCTACCGACATCGGCTCCTACGTGATCGGCCGCCGACTGGGGCGCCATCCGCTTTCGCCAATCTCCCCTGGCAAAACGGTGGAGGGTGCCCTGGGCGGGGTGGCCTGTGCTGTGGCGGTGGGTGCTTTCGGCGGCACCTTGATCGGCTGGAGCTGGGGCTGGCTGATCGGTGCGGTGCTCGGTGCGGTGGTGGCCCTGTTTGCCCTGGTGGGTGATCTCACCGAATCGATGATGAAGCGCGATGCAGGCCTAAAGGATTCCGGTGATGCCATCCCTGGCCATGGCGGGATCCTGGATCGAATCGACAGCTATCTGTTTGTGCCGGCTGTGGTTTACTCGCTGGTAACCCTGGTATTACCGCTTTTGCAGGGCTAGTGCAGGGCTAAGGGCTCACCTGGGCTGTGCCAATCAGCTGCACCATGCCTGCTTCTATGCGGGCATCACTGATGTGGATGCTGGGATCCATCGGCAGCCTGCTGCTGACGTTGCCGACTACGGAGTTGATTTCGATGCTGCCCCTGGCTGCCACAACGGTGGTGGCCAGCTCGACCAGGTCTGGAGTGCCGAGGGCCCGGGCTGCAAACACCAGGCTGTCGCGGCACATGCGCAGTTCCACCAGGGGCACGATGCCAAGCAGGGCTTCGCCTAGGCCATCGCCTAAAGCGCGCCACTGGGGGGCGCTGAGGGAGCGGGTGAGGCCGTCGGCGGTGAGGCTTACCTGGCCGTGGATCTCGAAGGCCCGCTCCAGCTGCAGCGGTTGGCCCTTGAGCAGGTTGCCGCTGTGCACATGGATGGGGCCGCTGTTTAGCTCCACCAGCTCGAAGTGGAGGTCTTTGTAGATCACCCGGCGGGCCAGCAGTTGCACGCCGGCCAGGCGACCGCGCAGTAGTTGCAGGCCAGTTCCTTGAAGCTGGATATCGAGACTGCCGATGGACTGGCACTGCTGGCGCACCCAGAGCTGCAGGCCGCTGGCCAGCAGCTGCATCACCGGCCCGCCTGGTTTGTCGTCGCTGCTGCTCATTGCTGGGAAGGGGCGCCGAGCCAGGTGGAGGCGACGGTGGCGGTCTGGTCGAGGTGCGGTAAATGGCCGCAGGCATCCAGCTCACGCACCCGTTCTCCTAACAGGGCCAGGGCCGCCCGCTTCTGGGGTGCCCGCAGGATGCGGTCATTGGCTCCCCACAGCACCGTGATTGGTTGGTTGGGCAGGGGGGCGCCGCCGCCGGCGAAGCCACCGGAGCGGGCAAAGCGCCGCAGGGCATCAGCCCAGCCAGGGCTTTGCAGGTGCAGCGATGCGATCTCCAGTTCGGCAGCTCCCACGGCGGCGTCCGGATCGGCGAAGGCGGTGCGGCAAAGGCCCCGGCGCACCCCTGGCAGGGCCAGAAAGCGCACCCCTAGGCCATCGAGCAGGGGCGGCAGGGGCATGGGACGGCCAGTTAGGCCGGCGGGAGCCAGCAGCAGTAGCCGATTCACCTGCTCGGGCAGGCGTCGGGCCAGCTCCACCGCCACCGAGCCACCCATCGAGGCGCCGATCAGGCCGAGGGGGGCGGGATTGCGGCTGCCAATTTCCCTCGCCAAAACCTCCAGGTGGCGCAGCACGCCACTGGGGCTGTAATCGCCGCCGGTGGGCCTTGGGCAGAAGCCAAAGCCGTAAAGGTCGGGAATGAATAGCTGCACGCCGCTGGCCAGCAGGGGGGCCACACGCCGGAATTCCAGGAAGGAACTATCAAAGCCATGCAGCAGCAACACCGGTGGCCCTTCGCCCAGCACGGCCACAGGCCAGGGCCCCTCCTCGCCGAGTTCAGGCAGGGGCCACCACTGCACCTGCGCTGCCAGGGCCCTGCCCTGGGGATCCAGCAGGCTGCTGGCCGCTGCCGCCACCAGGGCTTGCTGGGCTGTGGGCTCCCTGTTCACGCGGGCTGGCGCTCGCTGCTGCAGGTGCTCACCAGGGCGGCCAGTAGGTCGTTGGGCCCTACGGGAAAGGGCAGGTGGTGCAGATCGGAATCATCGCGGCAGGCAAAGGCGCAGGCCTGCTGCAGCTGGTGCAGGCCTGCCTCAGCCAGACCAAGTTCCTCCAGGCTCACCGGCAGGCCGAGCTTGCGGAACAGGGGCAGCAGCTGGCGCCGGGATTGGCCGGCGAGCTGGTTGCCGCCGAGCACCTCCTCCAGCCGCAGCTGCACCAGGATCCCGAAGCCCACCTTCTCGCCATGTAGGCGGCCATGGCTTGCCTCCAGTTGGGTGAGGCCGTTGTGAACGGCATGGGCAGCCACGGTGCGGCAGCGGGCTCCCCCAATACCGCCGATCAAGCCAGCGCTGAGCCCGCAGGCTTCAGCCACCCGCTCCCAGGCGGCGCCGTGGGGATCCTGGAGGGCAAATTCAGCTTCCAGCATGAGTTGGTCACGCAGCACCCGGGCCATCTGAACCGCTTGCTGCACCAGGCCATCGCCGCTGGCGCCACTACTCACGGACGACTCGTACCACTTGGCCATGGCGTCGGCGATGCCGCTTGCCAAGGTGCGGGCTGGGGCTTGGCGGACCAGGTCGTGGTCAAAGATCAACAGATCTGGGCAGCGGGCCAGGGCCACATCGCCCAGAAAGGCACCTTCAACTGAATAGATGTTTGCCAGGGCAGTCCAGCCCGCGCAGGTGGCCGCACTGGTGGGCACGGTGATGCAGGCCAGACTCAGCCGGTGGGCCAGCAACTTGCCGGCATCGAGCACCTTGCCGCCACCAATGGCAACAACTGCATCGCAGCTTTGCTTTTGACAAATCGCAGAGACCTTTTTCAGGTCTTCTTCGCAGCAGTCGAACTGCAACTCGGCGCAGTGGGGCTGGAGCCCAGCCTTGTGTAGGTCGGCAACCAGTTGCTGCCTCAGCTGGGCTGTTACGGCGCTGCGACCAAGCACCAGTGGGCGCTGGCCCAGGGCTGCAAGCCGCGAGATGCCCTGGAGCCACGCTCCAGGGCCCCGCAACACCTCTGCAGGTGCGATGGCGTGTTGGCTCAGGGAGTTGCTCATCCCGCTGCTGCTTTCATCCCCAAGTGATGGTACGGGCTAGACCCGAATCTCCTCAAACTGCAGCCGCTGCCAATTCCGGCTCGGCCGGCAGGGCTGCCTGCTTGCGGATAAATACCTGCTTGTCCTCATTGACATCCACCAGGGCGGAGTCACCATCGCCAATCCGTCCGGTGAGGAATTCCTCAGCCAGCGAATCTTCAAGCAGCCGCATCACTGCTCGACGTAGGGGACGGGCGCCGTAGGAGGGGTTGTAGCCCTCCTCGACCAGCCGTTCCTTAAAGGCTTCAGTAACGGATAGGGCAATACCCTTCTCCAACATCCGGCCGAACACTTCTTTGAGCATGATCTCGGCAATGTCTTTAACTTCCTCGCGGTTGAGCTGACGGAAGACAATGATTTCGTCGAGGCGGTTGAGGAATTCGGGGCGGAAGTATTGCTTCAGCTCCTCATTGACTAGCGAGCGAATGCGGTTGTAGTTGGTTTCATCCGCGTCACCACCGCCGAACTCAAAGCCAAGGCCACCGCCGCCCTTTTCAATCACCTTCGAACCAATGTTCGAGGTCATGATTATGAGGGTGTTCTTAAAGTCCACCGTGCGGCCCTTGGAATCGGTCAGGCGACCGTCTTCGAGCAACTGCAGCAGCAGGTTGAACACATCGGGGTGAGCTTTTTCGATCTCGTCGAATAGCACCACGGTGTAGGGACGGCGGCGCACAGCCTCGGTGAGCTGGCCACCTTCATTGAAGCCCACATATCCGGGAGGGGAGCCGATCAGCTTGCTGACCGTGTGGCGCTCCATGAATTCCGACATGTCAAGCCGGATCATGGCTTCTTCGCTGCCGAAGAAGTAAGCCGCCAACGACTTGGTGAGCTCGGTTTTGCCAACGCCGGTGGGGCCGGAGAAGATGAAGCTGGCAATCGGGCGGTTGGGATTTTTCAGCCCCACCCGGGCCCGGCGGATGGCACGGGACACGGCCTTAACGGCTTCGTCTTGGCCAATCAAACGCTGGTGGAGGGTCTCCTCCATGTTCAGCAGCTTGGCTGTCTCGCTTTCAGTGAGCTTCTGAACAGGCACCCCAGTCCAAGAGGCAACGATGTGGGCGATGTCCTCCTCCGTAACCATGGGCGTGCGATCGCCTTCGGCGGCGCCTTCAAAAACCGCTACGGGTGCACTACTACCGACCTCAGCGGCCACGGGCTCGGATGCGGGCTCTTCATCTTTGCGGGTCTGCAGGATCGAGCGAATCTGCTCGCGCAGCTCTACTTCCTTGTCGCGCAACTCACCAGCCTTGGTGAAGTCTTGCTCGCGCACGGCCTGTTCCTTGTCTTTCTGGACAGCGCGCAGCTGCTTGTCGACTTCCTTGGCTGCCGGCGGCAACTTGGAATTCATCAGCCGCACTCGGCTGCCGGCTTCATCTACCAGGTCGATTGCCTTGTCTGGGAGGAAGCGATCAGAGATGTAGCGGTCGCCCAGGGTGGCTGCCGCAATCAGGGCCTCATCGGCGATTTTGAGGCGGTGGTGAGCTTCGTAGCGATCCTTGAGACCGCGCAGAATTTCAATCGTGTCGATAACGGAAGGCTCGCCCACCATGACCGGTTGGAAGCGACGCTCCAAGGCCGCATCGCGCTCGATGTGTTTCCGGTATTCATCAAGGGTGGTGGCACCGATGCACTGAAGTTCGCCCCGGGCTAGGGCAGGCTTGAGGATGTTTGCGGCATCGATTGCACCTTCTGCTGCACCTGCGCCAATCAAGGTATGCACCTCATCGATCACGAGGATCACGTTGCCGGCGCTGCGAATTTCCTCCATGATTTTTTTGAGGCGTTCCTCAAATTCACCCCGATATTTGGTGCCTGCCACCAGCAGGCCGATGTCCAGGGTGAGGACTCGCTTGTCTTCGAGGATGTCTGGAATATCACCAGAATTGATCCGCTGAGCCAAGCCCTCGGCGATGGCTGTTTTGCCAACGCCAGGCTCGCCAATTAGGACCGGATTATTCTTAGTGCGACGACCCAATATTTGTATTACCCGCTCGATTTCGTTCTGACGACCCACCACCGGATCGAGCTTGCCATCAGCGGCCTGCTGGGTGAGGTTGCTGCCGAACTCGTCGAGGGTTGGTGTTTTTGTGGAGCCCTTGCCGCTGCCGCCACCGGCGGCGACTTCGGCTGTTTCTCCCAGCATGCGGATCACCTGGGTGCGCACCTTGGCTAGGTCAACGCCAAGGTTTTCCAGGACCCGAGCAGCTACACCCTCACCCTCACGGATCAAGCCAAGCAGTAGGTGCTCCGTGCCGATGTAGTTGTGACCAAGCTGGCGAGCTTCTTCAAGGGAGAGTTCCAGAACTCGCTTGGCGCGAGGAGTGAAAGGGATCTCCACGGCGACGAAGCCGGAGCCTCTGCCGATGATTTTTTCAACCTCAACGCGGGCATCCTTGAGGTTCACCCCCATCGACTTCAGCACCTTGGCGGCAACGCCAGTGCCTTCACCGATCAGGCCAAGCAAAATCTGTTCGGTGCCCACAAAGTTGTGGCCAAGGCGGCGGGCCTCCTCTTGGGCCAGCATGATCACCTTGATGGCTTTCTCGGTAAACCGCTCGAACATGGGCCTAGGCCTGGTGCAAGTCCTTCCAAGCTACCAGGGTTAACAGGTGAGGTGTGGTTTACGCCGCATCAAAGGCAGATCCCCTGCGGTGGCTGGCTCTAAGGCGTTCGAAGGCAACAATGCAAATTGCTGAATTGCCGGTCATTAGCAATAAGAAAAGCCGGTTATCCACACCATGGCTACGCATCATTCATGTCAGATAACCGCAGCCATTGGATCAGGGCGTCTTCGCCATTGCGGTAGTAACCGCGACGCACTCCTGCATCACGGAAGCCCAGTCGTCGGTATAGGGCTACTGCCGCAGTGTTTGCCGGGCTTACTTCCAGGGTGGCGTGCAGGGCTCCCTGCTGCCCGGCCTCCAGCAGCAGGGCCTTCAGCACCTGCTGGCCTAAGCCCCGGCGCCGCTGCTCGGGATCCACCGCCACCACGGTGATGTGCAGTTCATCAACCACCAGCCAACCGCTAGCCAAGGCCAGTAGCTGCTGCCCTTGCCAAAGACCCACCCCGGGGCGTCGCTGCTCCGCCAGCTCGCTCTGCCACTGGGCGCGGTTCCACAGGCCGCCGAGGCTGGCTTGGTCGAGGATTAAGCAGGCCTCCAGGTGCTCAGGACACAGGGCTGTCAGGTGCAGCGCCGCCAAGTAGTTCCTTACATTCATGCTCACTTGACCCGCGCGGCCACAGTCATGCTGACCTCCCATGAGCCCGTTGCGCTGCTGAATCCCTTTGAACGCGATAGGGATCCCCATAGTCCTAATCGCAATCTCACCCCACTCACCACTGCCCTCGACAGTGAGGGGCGCCTAGTGGTGGGTGGCTGCCTGCTGAGCGACCTGGCCCGCGATTACGGCACTCCTTTATATGTGCTCGATGAAGCCACCCTGCGGGGCACCTGCCGGGCCTACCGGGAAGCCCTCGCCGAGCACTACCCAGGGCATGCCCTAGCTATCTACGCCTCCAAAGCTAATAGCTCCTTGGCCATAACTGCCCTAGTGGCATCCGAAGGCCTGGGGCTTGATGCGGTTTCTGCTGGCGAGTTGCTCACCGCCCTGCAGGGGGGCATGCCGGCGGAGCGCATCGTGCTGCACGGCAACAACAAGAGCCGCGAAGAGCTGGCCCTCGCCGCTGAGCAGGGCGTCACGGTGGTGGCTGACAACTGGCGCGATCTTGAGCTGCTGGCTGCTCTGGCCCCTGACTTGCAGCGAACCGTGCAGCTGATGCTGCGTTTTACGCCGGGTATTGAGTGCCACACCCATGAGTACATCCGCACCGGCCACCTCGATAGCAAGTTTGGTTTCGATCCCGACCAGCTCGAAGCGGTGCTGCAGCACCTGGCGACCTGTTCCTGGGCCCAGCTCACCGGGCTGCACGCCCATATTGGCTCCCAGATTTTCGAGCTCCAGCCCCATCGCGACCTAGCTGGCGTGATGGCCGATGCCCTGGCCTTGGCCCGCTCCCTGGGTCACCCGGTGGTTGATCTCAACGTGGGCGGTGGCCTGGGTATTCGCTACACCACCAGCGACGATCCGCCGAGCATCAGTGAGTGGGTGCGCACCGTGGCCGAGGCGGTGGCGGCGGCCTGTCAGGAGCGGGGGCTGGAGTTGCCCCGCCTGCTCTGTGAACCGGGGCGTTCCCTGGTGGCCAGCGGTGGGGTCACCCTCTACGAGGTGGGCAGCCGCAAGGACATCCCTGGCATCCGCACCTACCTCTCGGTGGACGGCGGCATGAGCGACAACCCTCGGCCGATCACCTACCAGTCTCAATACACGGCGTTGTTGGCCGATCGCCCCACGGCCGAGGCCACCGAAACCGTCACCGTTGCTGGTAAGCACTGCGAATCCGGCGACGTGCTGCTCAAGGATCTGGCCCTGCCGCCAGCTGGCAGTGGCGATGTGTTGGCTGTGTTTGCCACCGGCGCATACAACGCCTCGATGAGCTCCAACTACAACCGCATCCCTCGGCCAGCGGCGGTGCTGGTCCACGACGGGGTCGCTGATTTGGTGCAGCGCCGCGAGCAGCCGGAAGACCTACTGCGCTACGACGTTTTGCCAACTCGGTTGCGATCGGTAAGGTGAATTAATCGACTGGAGTGCGCGTGATCGGGCCGCAACTGGGTGAGTTGCTAAGGCTGATTGATTTGCGCTTGCTCCTTGATCTGCTATTTGCCTTCGGCCTGGGCGTGCTTGTGCTCGGCCGGGTCACCGAAGCCCGCACCCTCTGGCTGCTACGGGGTTATTTGTTGCTGGTGGCCCTGGCCTGGGTGGTTCAGCGCTACGCCAACCTGCCGCTCACCAGCAAGCTTGTTGATGCCCTGGTGCTGGCCTGCAGCCTCGCCCTGGCGATTCTCTGGCAGGGGGAGCTGCGCAGGCTGATGGAGCTGCTTGGCACCGGCCGCATCGGAGTTTTGTTTGGCAGCCGCAGCCAAGATCAACTGGGGTCGGGATCGGTGGCGGTTCTGAGTGAGGCTGCCGGCCGTCTTTCCCAGGCCCGCCGGGGCGGCTTGATCGTTGTGGATCTGGGCAGCGACCTGCGCCCCGAAGACTTCTTGAATCCAGGCATTGGCCTCGACGCCAAGCTGTCGGTGGATTTGCTGCTCAACCTGTTCGCCGCTGACACGCCACTACACGACGGTGCCGTGCTGGTGAAGGCCAACCGCATCGTCGCTGCAGGTGTGATCCTGCCCCTATCCCGTCAGGGCATAAACCGCTATGGCACCCGCCATCTGGCGGCTCTAGGGCTGACCGAGCGCTTCGATCAGTGCCTCGCGATCGTTGTGTCGGAGGAAACCGGCACCCTGTCGCTGGCGAGTCAGGGCCGCCTGGAGCGGCCAATTACCAGTAGCCGTCTGCACGACCTGCTCAGCCAGGCCCTGGCCTTGCCTGTTGGGCGTAGCGTGGCGAAGGACACGCCGGAATCACGCGGATGAGTCGCGCCCTGGCGACCACCACTGCGAAAGCCTCCCAGCCCGTTCCGGTTGGCCTCGATCCCGCGCGCCTGCCGGTCCATGTGGCCGTGATCATGGACGGCAATGGCCGCTGGGCAAAGCAGCGCAACCTGCCCCGGGTGATGGGCCACCGGGAGGGGGTTGAGGCCCTTAAGCGCACCTTGCGGCTCTGCAGCGACTGGGGCATCGGCGCCCTCACCGCCTACGCCTTTTCCACCGAAAACTGGAGCCGCCCTGGCGAGGAGGTGAGCTTTCTGATGGCCCTGTTTGAGCGGGTGCTGGCCCGCGAGCTTCAGTCCCTGGAGCAGGAGCAGGTGCGGATTCGCTTTCTTGGCGATCTTGAGCCACTGCCAGAGGGTCTGCGGCGCCTGATTGCCGATGCCACCGAGCGCACGGCAGCTAATACGGGAATTCACTTCAACGTTTGCACCAACTACGGCGGCCGAGCCGAGCTGGTGCGGGCTGCCCAGCGACTGGCCCAGCGCTGCGTGGCTGGGGAACTAGATCCTGCCGCAATAGATGAGCAGCAGCTTGCCGCCGAGCTGCACACCGCTGGTGAGTGCGATCCGGATCTGTTGATCCGCACCAGTGGCGAGAGGCGCATCAGCAATTTCCTGCTTTGGCAGCTCGCCTACGCCGAAATCCACATCACCGATGTGCTCTGGCCCGATTTCAATCAGGCGGCCCTGCTGGATGCCCTGCTCGACTACCAGGGCCGCCAGCGCCGCTTTGGTGGTGTCGAACCCTGCTGAACTCGCCTTGATCACGCGTCACGACTGGTCCCGTTCTGAAATCCAGGCGCTGTTGGAGCAGCCGCTGATGGAGTTGCTTTGGCAGGCCCAGCAGGTGCACCGCGCCGCCAACCCCGGCTACCACGTGCAGCTGGCCTCCCTACTCAGCGTCAAGACCGGCGGCTGCGAAGAGGACTGCGCCTACTGCCCCCAGTCGCTGCACAACAGCAGCGATGTGGCGGGCCGGCCGGAGCTGGAGGTGGAGCCGGTGCTGGAGCGGGCCCGGGCCGCCAAGCAAGCCGGGGCCCATCGCTTCTGCATGGGCTGGGCCTGGCGTGAAATCCGCGACGGCGCTCCCTTTGAGGCAATGCTGCAGATGGTGCGCGGCGTGCGCGAGCTGGGCCTGGAGGCCTGTGTGACCGCCGGCATGCTGAGCGATTCCCAGGCCGAGCGCCTAGCTGAGGCCGGTCTCACCGCCTACAACCACAACCTCGACACCAGCCCCGAGCACTACGACCGGATCATCACCACCCGCACTTACCAGGAGCGGCTGGAGACCCTGGCCCGGGTGCGGCGCTCCGGCATCACCCTCTGTTGTGGCGGCATCATCGGCATGGGCGAAACCGACGCCGACCGGGCCGGGCTGCTGCAGGTGCTTGCCAACCTGGATCCCCACCCGGAGAGTGTGCCGATCAATGCCCTGGTGGCGGTGGAGGGCACCCCCTTAGAAGATCTGCCGCCGGTCGACCCCCTAGAGCTGGTGCGGATGGTGGCCACGGCCAGGATCTTGATGCCCCAGGCGCGGGTGCGGCTCAGTGCAGGCCGCGAGCAGCTGGGTCGGGAAGCCCAGATTCTTTGCCTGCTCGCTGGGGCCGATTCAATTTTTTATGGCGACACCCTGCTCACCACCTCCAATCCAGCCGTCGATGCCGATCGGGAGCTCCTGGCCGCCGCCGGCGTGCAGGTGGGCGGATGAGTGTGCTGGTGGCGGCGTTTTATCGCTTCGCCGCCCTTGAGGGCCTGCCAGACCTGCAGCGTGAGCTGGGCGACCTGGCGGCAGCCGAGGGGGTACGCGGCACGATCCTGCTGGCGGCTGAGGGGGTAAACGGCACGATTGCCGGAGCAGATGCTGGCGTGCAGGCGCTGCTGGCTCGGCTGCGGCAGGTGGCTGGCCTGGAGCGGTTGGAAGCCAAGTTCAGCCGCTCGGAAATTCAGGCTTTCCACCGGCTCAAAGTGCGGCTCAAGCGCGAGATCGTGACCATGGGTGAGCCCCAGGTGAGTCCCTATCTGGCCTCGGAGGTGGGCACCCACGTGCCCCCTGGGCAGTGGGATGCCTTGATCGCCGACCCCGACACCCTGGTGATTGACACCCGCAACGCCTACGAGGTGGCGATCGGCAGCTTTGAGGGTGCGATTGATCCAGGCACCGCAACTTTTCGCGATTTTCCCCAGTGGGTGGAGCGGGAGCTCAGGCCGCTGGTTGAGCAGCGCCAGCCTCGGGCGATTGCGATGTTCTGCACCGGTGGCATCCGCTGTGAGAAGGCCACGGCCTACCTGCAGCAGCAGGGTTTTGCCGGGGTGCACCACCTTGAGGGGGGCATCCTGCGCTACCTCGAGGAGATCCCAGAGCCGCTAAGTAGCTGGCGTGGCGAGTGCTTTGTGTTTGATAAGCGAGTAGCCGTCAACCACCAGCTCGAGCCCGGTGAGCACAGCGTTTGCCATGCCTGCGGCCTGCCGCTTTCACCTGCCGATCGTGCGCTGGCCAGCTACGTGGCCGGGGTGAGCTGCCGCCACTGCATCGAGCGCTTCAGCGACGCTGATCGGCAGCGCTTCGCCGAGCGTCAGCGCCAGATGGAGCGAGCCCGCCAGCGGGGTGAGTACCACCTTGGTGGGCGCCCCGTTGGCTGACTACCAGCCAATTTTGTACAGCTTTCGCCGCTGTCCCTACGCGATCCGGGCGCGGCTGGCTTTAGCTGCCGCGGGCCTGCAGCCTGGCCAGGACTTGGAGTTGCGCGAGGTGAGCCTCAAGGCCAAGCCCCCCGAGCTGCTGGAGGCCTCCGCCAAGGGCACGGTGCCAGTGCTGGTGCTGGGGGCTCAGGTGCTGGATGAAAGCCTGGCAATCATCCGCTGGGCCCTGGAGCGCCGCGACCCCCTCGGCTGGTTGGCGGGCTGGAGCCCTGCCCAGCTGGCCGATATGGATTCACTGATCGCCGCCAACGACGGCCCCTTCAAGCAGTATCTCGATCGCTTCAAATACCCAGATCGCTATCCAGGGGAGCCAGCCAGCACCAACCGGCTTGCTGGCCTCACGATCCTGCGCCGCTGGAACGAGCAACTGGGGGCAGGAGGCTGGTTGCTCGGCGATCGCCCTTCCCTGGCCGACTGGGCCCTGCTGCCCTTCGTGCGCCAGTTCCGCCTGGTGGATCCGGCGGGTTTTGATGCCGAGCCGCAGTTGGCGGCGCTCCAGGCCTGGCTGGGTCGGTTTTTGGCTTCTCCGGAGCTGGCGGCCGTGCAGGAGTTTCCCTGGGCGGCGCGGACCCCTTGGCGCTCACCTGGCTTGCTTTATCACCTGGCGCTGCGGCAGGAGTGGCAGACGGCCCGGGCCGATGGCGTGTATCGCCGCTCTACTCGTGGCTTGGCTTTGGAATCGGTGGGCTTCATCCACCTCAGCTCAGCGCACCAGGTGCCGGCCACCGCTAGCCGCTTCTACGCCGATCTGCCCGCCGCTGAGGTGTTGTTGCTCACGATTGATCCCCAGCGCCTTGCCGCTGCCGGTTTGGAGGTGCGCTTTGAGCCGGCTGCCCCGAACGCCGGCAGTACGGGCGGGGAGCTGTTCCCCCATCTCTACGGCGCCCTGCCCCCAGAGGCGGTGCGGCTGGCTGAGCCGTGGCGGCCATGATCAGCCCTCTGCCAGCACCGAGTCTGGTCGAGCTGGAGGCCGAGGCCAGTCGGCGCGGTCTGTTGCTGCGCCTGCAGGTGGGCCGGCCAGCTGGGGTGGCCTGGAGCCTGCGGCTGGGGGTGGCGCGCAGGGATGGGGAGAGGTTGGTGCTGCTGGGTGAGATGAAGGGCTGGGCCCTGCCTGCGGCCGCTGGCCTGCGGCTCGACACGATGCGGGTGCAGGGGGAGGACACGGCCGCCGTAGGACCCTTGATCTGGGCGGCCACCTTTGCCTGGGCCCTGGAGGCAACCCCCTGCCGCCAGGCCACGATCCTGGCCATCCGCGACAGCGAGGCCCAGCACCGCCGCCTGGTGCGCTACTTCCGCCAGCTGGGCTTCAGCCCCCTGCGCGAGCTCGGTGCCGGCGTTGCCGATTTGGCCCCCCGGCTGATCTGGGGAGGCGCTGGCCTGTTGATGCGGGCCGATTGCACAGAGGTGTTGCGCCGCAGTGGACGGCGGCTGGGGCTGGGTTGATCAACTTAGAAGCCGGCATCAGCTTGCAGCTGCTTCAAAACTGCAGCTGCAAGCCGATGCCGGCCGCCAGGATCGGTTCGACGTTGCTGCCATCGGGGTTGAGGATCAGCTGCAGCACCGGCTGAAGGCTGAGGTTGGCGTTCACCAGCCAGCTGTAGTTGAGCTCGAGCACGGTTTCACTGCTTTGGCCAGGCGAGAGGCTGGGGCTGAAGCGGCTGCTGCCGATCCCTAGGGCCAGCACGTCGAGGGGGCGGCCTGGCACTAGCCCCTGACTGAGCCAGCCCCCACCGATAAACAGGGGTATGGGGTTGGTGTCCCACTCAAAGCCGGCGTTTACGCCCAGCCAGAAGCGGTTGTCGAGCCCCAGCGGTAGCGGCGCCGCCATGGTGAGGGTGGCCATGGCGGCGCCATCCAGGTTGCCTGTGCTGCGGTTGTCCACGTAGCCGCTGGCGATCTGTAGCAGGGGTGGTGGCAGCTGGCGAGTGATTTGCTGGTCGCCGGCGCGGATTGGCTTTTGCATCGCCGCCGCTCCTGGTAAACGCTCATAACGCCATTGCACTATCTGCAGGTGGCCGTTTAGGCGCTGCTGGTCGGGGTTGACGCCGAATAGGGAAGCCAGGCTGTATTCGGGATCCAGCAGAAAGGCGCCGTAGTGCCATTCGCCCCAGCGGCCGGCGGGCTCCGGTCGCCAACTCAGCTGCAGGCCAGGGGCGGTGTAGGGGTTGATTGGCAGCCCGTCAACACTGAGGTTGAGGGTGTCGTTGAGGGCTGAGTGCACGTAGGCATCAAGCACCGGTGCACTGACGAAACCCGGATTGAGCGAGAACACCCCGGCCTTGATGCCGATACCGCCTTGGCCTGGCTGGCGCTCCACGCTGGCTTCGGTGAGCCAGAGGCCGGTGGGGTGGGCTGTGCTCTGCAGGGGGAAAGCGGCGCCGATGCTCTCTGCGTAGTTGGCATCACCGCTGAACAGCATCAGCTGCAGGTTGGTGCGCCAGTGGTCGGCCTCCTGCCACTGCTGCGGCTCCTTGGCCAGCCCGCTGCTGAATGTTGCACCAAAGGTGAGTTGCTGCATCCAACTGGCGCCTTGACGCTCGCCACCGCTGGGGTTGGCCAGGGGCTGGGCCTGCAGGTTGAAGTCGAGGTCGAGCCAGCTGGCTGTTGGCGCCGGCTCGGCCAAAACTGAATGCGGCAGCAGCCCATGACTTGCCAGCAGCAGTAGGGGTGCCAGCAGGCGTTTGGGGGATCTTGCCACTGGCTTGGAGCGGCGTTGGGGCAAGTATGCCGCTGCTGGCATCTCCGCGCTCCGCAACAATGGCGGCCTGGGTTGAGGTAGGGGGGTTGGATGGGTTTTGATCCCCGCCACTGGCGTCCCTCTGCCACCTCACCTCCGGTTACGGCCAATCTGGAGGAGCTGCTGGCCGAAAACGAGAGCCTGCGCCGGGAGGTGCGGGCTCTGAGGCAGCAGTTGGACCAGCACGCCTGGTCGCACCAGCACTCCTGGTCACCCCAGCAAGCCTGGTCACCCAATCGGGCCCGCAGCCGCGTCACCTCCGCCGCTTCCCACGGGATCACCGCGGCGCGGTTGGAGCGCTGGGGAGCTGCCATGGCATCCCATCCCCGCTGGCAGGAGCTGCGCCTGGGGCCGCCCGCTGGCTTGCGGGGTTTGGTGGAGGAGTTGCGCAGCCAGTGGTGGGATCCGCGACTCGAGCTGGAACAGGAGCTAAACCGCCGCTGCCCCGGCCTGGGCTCCGAGCTGGTCGAGGCTTTGCGGGGACCCCACTGCCGCTGGCGCTGGGCTGTGCGGGCAGCCTTTGCGCTCTATGGTCCGCGCGCTCCGGAGTGGCTGGAGGAGGCCCCAATGCGGGTCGTGGAGGAGTTGCTGCGGCGCAGCCCAGGCAGCTCTGGCACAACCTCCAGCGCAGCTGATCCTCGCCAGCAAGCCCTAGCGCTGTTGGGCTTGGCGCCCGGTGCCAGCCCTGCCGAGATCCGGCGGGCCTACCGGCGACTGGCTAAAAATCACCACCCCGATCTAGGTGGAGAGGTGACGGCCTTCCATCGCCTTGATGCGGCCTATCGATTGCTGGTCGGTTGAGGGGCTGCGTGATAGCTGCTACGCACCAGCGGCCCGCTGCGCACCTGCTCAAACCCCAGCTGCCTGGCGATGACGCCCAGCTGCTCGAATTCCGCCGGAGTCCAATAGCGAGCCACCGGAATGTGGGCAAGGGATGGGCGCAGGTATTGGCCCAGGGTTAGGCGCTGGCAATCGACTGATCGCAGGTCGCCCATCGTCTGCAGCACCTCGGCTTCGGTTTCGCCCAGCCCCAGCATCAGCCCACTCTTGGTGGGGATGGCGGGCGCCAGTTCGCGGGCAGCGGCCAACAAGGCCAGGGAGCGGCGGTAGGTGGCGCCCCGTCGTACCTCCCCCTGAAGGCGCTCCACGGTTTCGAGGTTGTGGTTAAAGCAGGCGGGCTGCGCCGCTAGCACTGCGGCCAGCCGTTGCCGTTGGGCCGCCAAACCCTCCTGTTCGTCGCGATGGCCGCCCCAGAAGTCGGGGGTGAGCACTTCAATGCCCACTCCGGGTGTTCGCTGGCGGATCGCAGCCATGGCGGTGGTGAATAGGTGGGCGCCGTGGTCGGCCAGGTCGTCGCGGGCCACGGCCGTGAGCACCACATAGGAGAGCTGGAGTGCGGCAATTGCCTCGGCCACCCGCTCGGCCTCGCCTGCATCTAGGGGCTGGGGTGCCTGGCCCTTCTCCACCTGGCAGAAGGCGCAGCTGCGGGTGCAGATCGGGCCTCCCAGCAAAAAGGTGGCGGTGCCAGCGGCATAGCACTCGGCTCGGTTGGGGCAGCGGCCCTCCTCGCAGATGGTGTGAAGCCGTTGCTGCTTCACCAATCCCTGCACGTTTTCCAGGGCTGAGGCATTGCCCACCGGACGTCGCAGCCACTCGGGCAGCCGTTCGGCTGGGGCGATGCTGCTGTAGCGGGTCGTGCTGGTCATGGCAGGGCCACCCTTGTGCTTACTCCACCTGGCGCCGACCTTCAAAGGCCCGGGCCAGGGTGACTTCGTCGGCGTATTCCAGCTCGCTGCCGACGGGCAAGCCGTAGGCAATGCGACTCACGGTGGTGAAGGGTTTGAGCAGCCGGGCTAAATAGAGGCTGGTGGTATCTCCTTCGACGCTTGGTGTCAGGGCAAGGATCACCTCAGTGATGGATTCCTTATCGACCCGGTTCACCAGGGGCTGGATCTGCAGCAGCTCGGGACCGATGCCATCCATTGGTGAGATCAGTCCACAGAGCACGTGGTAATGCCCCTTGAACTCCCTGGTGCGCTCCATCGCCAGCAGGTCGCGGGAATCGGCCACAACACAAAGCTGGCCGTTGCCGCGCTCTTCGTTGCGGCAGATCTCACAGATCGGCTCGGCCGAGAGGTGGAAGCAGCACTTGCACTGGCCCACCTGGCTGCGGGCCGCCAGCAGGGCGTCGGCGAAGTTGCGAACCTGCTCCTCAGGCTGGCGCAAAAGGTGCAGAGCCAGCCGCTGGGCCGTGCGCGGGCCAATGCCAGGTAAGCGCTCGAACTGGTCGATCAGCCTGGCCAGGGGGCGGGTAAAGCCGCTCAGCAGTCCGCCGCAATTGCTCAGAACTTAGGCAGCCAGCTCGATCAGCTGGGATTGGGGGCACCGCTATCGAGGCTGGCCCTATCAAGTTGTGCTCCATCAAGTTCTGCTCCATCAAGTTGAGCCCCTTCCAGCAGGGCACCCTCAAGATCCGCCCCAACTAAAATGGCTCTGCGCAGGTCGGCATCGCGCAGATCAGCGCCGCGCAGGTTGGATCCGCTCAGATCGGTGCCGGCCAGGTTGGCTCGGCGCAGCACGCTCCCTTCCAGGTTGACGTTGTGCCAGTGGCCGTTGGCAGCCTGCAGATTGCGTAGGTCAAAGCCCGCTAGCTCCTGGCCGTCGATTGGTAGCCCGGCGCTGTTAAGGATTTCCAGAGCAGAAATACGCCCCACCAGCCATTTGACGCCTGAGGCATTGCAGTTCATCAGCAGCTCGTAGGCCTCGATGTTGTCGCGCTGGCGCCGTTTTTGAGCCTCCAGCACGTAGAGGAAGGCGGCCGTCACGATGCTCAGCGATTCCACATTGCCGACGCTGATCAGGGCCTCCGCATCCCGCCAAAGGCACCCCGGGGCCCAGCGGTTGTTGCGGCAGGTGGCGTAGCTGTTCACCACCAGCAGCAGCGCCATGGCCGCTGCACCAGATAGGGCCAGGCGGAACAGAAAGGAGCCGTCCAGCAGGCGGAAGAAGCGGGAGTCGTGACGACGCTGCTGCCGGTCCACCCAGGTGGATTGGCGTGGCATGGGGAGACTGGAGATCAGGAACCCATGCTGACCCCTGGGGGCTCGGCTGCCCAGCAGAATGGCGCCACGCAACGCGCCTTGAGCCATGGCTGTTTTTTGCAATCAGGCTGGTTTTTGCAATCGGGCTGGCCTACGCGCCTTTATGCCGCGTCTGGTTGCCTTGGTGCTGGCGGGGCTGCTGGTTGCTTGCAGTGCTGCGGCAGCCGGGCTCAATGGTTTCCAGAGCCCCGATGGCCGCTATGCGTTCCTTTATCCCACCGGTTGGACGCGGGTGCAGGTGAGTGGCGGCCCCCAGGTGGTGTTCCACGACCTGATCAACAGCGATGAAACCCTCAGCCTGGTGATCTCGGAGGTGAACCCCACTAACGACTTGGAAAAGCTCGGCAGCGCCGTGGCGGTCGGCGAGCAGCTGCGCCGCACGGTGATTGCCCCTGAGGGCAGTGGCCGCCAGGCTGAGCTGGTGGAAGCGTCGGAGCGGCAGGAAGGTCCCCGCACCTTCTACGACCTTGAATATGCCGTGCACCTCGAAGACCGCGACCGCCACGAGTTGGCCACCGTGGTGCTCGATCGCGGCCGGCTATACACATTTGCGGCCAGCACCAACGAGATTCGTTGGGCCAAGGTGAAGGACATGTTCCATCAGGTCGTCACCTCCTTCACCCTGCTGGTGTGACGGTTTCGGCCCCCGCCGATGTGGTGATCGTTGGCGCTGGGTTGGCTGGTGGTCTGTTGGCCTTGGCGTTGCGGGAGCTGGGGGCGTCGGTGACGGTCGTTGATGCCCCGGCCAGCAATGGGCTTTGCTCCGCTACCGAGCTCAGCTATGGCGCTCTGCCGGGATGGCCCCTGGCTCCAACCCCCTTAGCTCGCTTGGCGGCCGGAGCCTCTAAGCGTTGGCGGTTTCTGCAAGAACGCCATGGTGATTTGGGCTGGCGGCCCTGCCGCTTGCGTTTGCACGGGGCTGCCGCCGGTTGGCGTCCCCTTAGTGCCTGGTGGCCGCTGCCCTTCTCCCAGGTGGATTCCGCAGTGTTGGCAGCGCGCCTGCCGCTGGCGCTGGCGGCGGCGGGGGTGACGTGCAAAAGGGGCCGGGTGGAGCGCTTGGAGCCGCAGGCTGGGGCAGGCTGGGAATTGGCCCTCAGTGATGGCTCCAGCCTGCCGGCTGCCCAGCTGGTGCTGGCGGCAGGCGCTCATTGCCGCCAGCTCTGGCCGGCCCTGCCCCAGCGCTTGCGCAGCAGCTGGGCGGCGGCGCTGCAGCTGGCCTCCTTCCCGGCGCCGCTGGGCCGGGCGGCGGCCTGGCTGCCGCTCAGCTTTGGGCGGGTCGCCCTGGAGCGGCGCGCCGCTGGCCTGAGCCAGCCGGAGTGGCTGGTGGATGGCGGGTTGGTGCCCCGGGGAGAAGGGGCCCTGCTGGGCCAGCACACCCTGGTGCGACCAGGCCTGGAGCTGGGCCCAGCGCCGCCGCCTTTGGAGGTGGAAGGGCAACTGCGCCAAGAGCTGGCGGTGCAAGCCTGGGGGGAGCCGCTGGCGGCGCTGCCTGGTTGCCTGCGCCAGGCGGCCGTGGCCTTTTGTAGTGAGGGCTTGCCTTTGGTGGGTCAGCTGGCAGGGGCGCCTGGGTTGTGGCTGTTTACGGGCTTTAGTGCGGGCTTTAGCCAGGTGCCGGTGTTGGCGCCCCTGCTGGCCCAGGTCCTGGTGTCAGGGGGAGCGCAGGCGGAAGCGGCAACGCGGCGCCTGCAGCAGCTGGGCCTGACAGGTGCCTTTTAATCCTGCAAGCTGGGCGCTATGACTCAGGCCAGCCCCCCCGCAGCAGCGCCCAAGCCCCGCGGGCAAGGGCTGAGCGATCACAACCAGGTGGGCGTGAGCCTGGCGGGGGTGGGCGGTGTGCTGGTGCTGTGGGCCCTGTTCTGGCCAGTGCCCACCGAGGTGGAAGGCATGGGCGTGTTGATCTACCCCGACAACGCCGGCATCCTCAACGCCCGTGCCGGCGGCCAGGTGCGGGAGTTGTTCGTCAAGGAGGGGCAGCCGGTGGCGCGCGGCCAGGTGCTGATGCAGCTGTATCTGCCGGTGCTGGAGCGCCAGCTCGACCAGCAGCGCGGCAACCTGCGTCAGTTGGAGCGCCATAACGCCCAGCTCGACGAGCGCGATGCCCTGCGTCTGCTCACCGAAAAGCGGGCCCTGGATACGTCTATGGCCAAGTTTTCCGACGATCGCCGTCGCTACGGCGAATTGCAGTCGACCTACTCCAGCAAACTGCGCAACCTTGATTGGCTGGCCCAGCGCGAGGTGGTGGCTCCGCTGTCTTCTGAGGTGGTGTCGGCGGAGCAGGGGCTCACCAGCACCAGCGTGAATCTCGATGACGTGAAGATCAACGAGAAGAACGTGGTGACCAACTACCAGCAGGTGAAGCTCAGCATCGAAACCCAGGCCCTGCAGCGCCGTTATCAGATCGACGATCTCAAGCGCCAGATCCAGGTGACCGAGGCCAAGATCAGCTTCGACGGCAAGGTGCATGCCGACCGGGACGGCACGGTGCTGGATCTGCAGGTGATCGCCGGCCAGACCGTGGGCACTGGCCAGCGGCTTGGGACGATCGGTCGGCCTGAGCAACCCAGCGCCAAAGACCGCCCGCTGCGGGTGGTGTCCTACTTCGCGCCCGCCGATGCCCGTCGCCTGCCGCTGGGGCTGCCCGTGGAGGTGGTGCCGCAGTGGAACCAGCGCGGCCGCTTTGGCGGCATCGTGGGCAAGGTGACGCAGGTGCTCACCCTGCCCGCCACCGAGGACGACATCGCCACGACCACCGGCAACGCCCAGCTGGCCCAGGCGCTGACGAAGAACGGGCCGGTGATGCGCAGTGAAATCGAGCTGGAGCGGGATCCCTCCAGCGTGGACGGCTACCGCTGGACCCTCTCGGGGGGGAGCGGCGTCTTCCCAATCCGCGAGGGCCTCACGGTGTCGACCCATGCCTACGTGGAGTGGCGCTCGCCGATCAGCTACGTGATCCCCGGCCTGCGTTCGCTCACCGGTGGCTACCGCACTCCCTGGATCGATCAACGCTGGAACCTGCCCTTCTTGCGCCAGCCCAATACTGATTCGTGACTCGCCCCGTGGACGCCAAGCCCCGTTTCCAGATCCGCAACCCCCTGCTGCGGCAGGAGTTCCCCTGGCTGGTCAGCGAGGTGGTGCTGCTGCTGATCCTGTTCAACGCCAACCCGCCGGAGCTGTGGTTCTGGCTGGTGGTGCTGCTGGTGGTGCTGCTTTATCGCGTCGAGCGCTGGTGGTCGTCGCGGCCAAGCGCCTGAGTCCACCAGGGCCATTATTATTTCTTCTTGCTCAGGGTTGGCTGCTGATCTGCAGCTGCGGCTGGATCGGCGCGTTGGGATCCCGGGGCATCGGCAGCAGCTCCTTCAGCAACTTCGCGTAGGTGATGTTCACGTTGACCGTGGCGTTGATCCGCCGCACCAGGCTGTTGATCAGGCGGTCTTGGGTATTGGAGAGATTGAGCTCGCTGTCGAGGCCGGTTAAGTAGCGCAGCCGCACATCACGGAAGGCCTCCAGGGCGGCCGCCACGCCTCGGCGAGCTGAACTCAGCTTGGCCAGGCTGGCTTCGTGGTTGAAGAAGGCCTGTTCGAGCCGCAGGCGGATGTCATTGCGCGTGGCGGCGTACTGCTGGGCGGTGGCCGCGGCCTGTTTGGTCAGGGCACGGGCCTGGCCTGCGGTGGTGCCGGCATCAAACAGCAGCCAGGTGAAGGTCAAACCCACCGACCAGTCCCAACCGTTGGTGGTGCTCAGGGGCAGGGCGGTGGAGCCGCAGCAGCCCCCTCCACCTAGCTCGAAGTCGCCCAGGCTGGTTTGGGAGCCGCTGCCGCCGGCGTTGGCAAACAGCGACAACCGTGGCAGCAGGCCCGCAGCGGTGGCCTGGCTCTGCTGGACCAGAGTCGTTCGAGTGGCCAGGATCGCCTCCAGCTCCGGATTGCCCCGGTAGGCCGCCAGCAGGCTGGCCTCCAGATCGAGGGGCCAGCGGGGCTGCACCACGATCGGGTCGCTGGGGCTGGGAGTCACGCTGGCGGGCAGGTTGAGCAGCACCGCCAGTTGGCGGCGCGCCACCGCCCGGTCGGCTAGGGCCTGGATCAGGGTCTCTTCATCGGCGGCCTGGATGGCCCGGCGCCGCAGCACATCGAGCCTGGGCACCAGACCCGCCTGCTTGAGGTCGAGCGTGTCCTGCAGGACTACCAAGTCGTTGCGCAGGTTGGCGTCGTAGACGCGCACCAGCTGCTCCTCTTGCTGCAGGGAGTAGTAGGCCTCACTCACCTGCAGTTGCAGGGAGCGGAGCTGGTTGGCGTAGGTGTTGCGCTGCCGTTCAAGGACTGCGCGTGCCGCCCGAACCGTGGGCGTGCGCGCAAAGTCGAGCAGGGCGTAGTTGAGCTGCAGGCCTCCCTCAACGCCCCATTCCCCGGAGGTGGCCGCCACGGAACCGCCGTTGGGCACATAGAAGGGGCCGGCGGTGGGGTTTCCAGTTGAGTCGAGCAGCCCTGTGGGTGAGAACTGGGGGCCAAAGCCCAGGTTGTCGTTCGGCTTTTTCGCGGTGGTGGTGCTGCGGCTGCCCTCGTAGCCACCGTTGGCAAAGGCGCTGATGGTGGGCCAGTAGGTCCCCATGGCGGCCTGGACGCTGGCCAAGGCGGCGGCCACTTGCTCGCGTTGGGCCTGCAGGGTTGCGCTGTTGGCGAAGGCGATGGCCAGGGCTTGCTCCAGGCTGAGGCTGGCGACGCTGCCGGCCTGGAGCTGTTGGGGGTTGGGCAGATCCAGCGGCGGACCGGCCACCGTGTCGGCGGGTTGGATCGGACCGGCGGCGGGTTGGTTAGCCCGGATCAGGTTGGCGGGCAGCTCCGGGGTGCTGAGCACGTCGCCCACCGGGGGCTCGGGCTCGGTGGGGAGCAGCTGGTCGAGTGCCCGCAGCTCCGCATCCAGGCGCTGCCAGCTGCGCTCAATCAGCGCGGTGGACTGGGGTGGGGACTTGCGGGCTGGGAGCGACGCTGCCAGGCCAGCCGGGGCCCCATGGGCCGGAAGGATGCCGAGCAGCACCAGGGTCAGGGCGCGGTTGCGGATTGCCACGGTGGTTCCGTTTAGCCCCCTCAAGTAGGTCAGTCTGCTGAATGGAACGTCCTCTTGCCTAGGTGGGGTGTGCACTTTCCCGCACAGCAGCTCGGGGCACGGCAGCTCAGGGCACCGCAGCCCAAGCGGCCTCGAAGCCTCGGGTCGCTTCGACCAGTTGGTGGCATGTGATCGCCCGGCGTCCACCGCTGCTGCCCAGCAAAACCGCTGTGGCAAGCGGATCCTGGAAGGCTGACGTTTCAGCCTGCTCCAGCCGCTCCAGGTCCGGACCGGCGGCGGCATTGGCCCCCAGAGGTGGGGCGCTGGGCCAGTGCTGGGCCCAGCCATCGAGCTGGTCAGCTAGGTCTTGGAGGAGAGAGTGTTCCGCTTCCATCAGGGCTTTCAGGCCGGGACTGGTCAACGGCACCACCGGCAGGCGCAGCATGGTTCGGTAATGGCTGATCACGGCGCTGAGCCATTGCTCCTGTAGGTCCCAGAGGCGCTGCATCCTTTCTCCCATGCGGTCAGGTCCCAGCTCCTGGCTGGCCTCCTGGCGCTGGTTCTGGAGTTGGATGGTGGCATTAACCAGCTGGTTGCGCCGCTGCAGACGGGCGCTGGCCGTCAGTTCCCGCTCCTCCAGCAACAGGCTGGCTCGTTCTCGCAGCAGGGTGGCGATCTCGCCGAACAGTCGCTGGGAGTGTTCCTGGTGCTGCTCCAGGGCCCTGCTGGGCCAGATCTGGCTCACCGCCAGCCACGCGGCCAACACCCCGATCAGGGTCACCACCAGGCGGGTGGGAATCCAGCTGGCCAGATTGGTGTGGTGAACTGTCCAGCCCATGGATACGACTAGCCCGGCCACTTTGTAACCGGAACGCAGGCCGAGGGATCCTCCGAAGATCCGTGTCAGGGCAAGGGCTACCGCCACCCCAAGGGGCAGGGGCAGGGCTTGGCCCATGGTGTTGAACCCGATCGCCACGATCACTCCCCCAAGAAGGGTGCCCAGCACCCGTTGGGTGCCAAGCAAGCGGGTAGCGCCCACGGTGCCTCCCAGGGCCGCCCCCACAGCCAACGGGGCGTAGAACGCATCGGGGAGGCCCAGCACGATCACGAATCCAGCTGAGAGCCCGGCGGTGAGGGCTAGCCGCAGGTCGGTTCGCGTGATCAGGGGAGGAGCTTTCATGGCCGGACCCCATCTCCTCGGCTGGCCAGGGCCAGGCTCTGGGCACTGCGGGTGAGCCGTTGCAACTCATCGTCGAGGGCCAGCAAGAGCAAGGGAGGCAGACCCTGCGCCTGGGCTAGGTCCTGCAGGCGTTTCCGTTCCGGCAGACCCAGCACCTCTGGTGCCGGGCTTGGGCCGAGCAGTGCCGGCAGCCGCTCCAGCCACGGTGTCGCGGACGAGGCAAGGGCCCCCGGTGGTAACAGCTGCCCAAGACGCTGCAGCTGCAGGCTGTGGTGGTTGATGCGCTCCCAGAGCAGGCTGCGCTGGCGCCAGTGCTGCCGCTGGGCTGCGCCGGTTGGGTTGCTGCGCAACTCATCGTTCACCAGCTGGTTGAGTTGCTGGCAGAGGCGACTGCCCACGATCGGCTGGCTGGCTCGCCCGTCGCCGGCTGTTGGATCTTTGAGCTGGCGGCGGATCGCCTCCAGGCGTTGGCCCAGCACGCTCCGCAGCTGCTGGTCCAGTTGGCCCATCTCCGCGAGTCTGTTGATGGGCCAGAACAGGGCATTCACCAGCAGGGTGGCCGCCACTCCCACCAGGGTGTCGGCCGTGCGGTTGAGCACATAGATCCAGTTGAGCTCGGCGTAATCGGCCACCAGAAACAGCATCGAGCACATCACGATTCCGGTGGCCAGGCCGGCCTGCCAGCGCATAAGCCGCAGCAGGGGCACCACCACCAGCAACGACACCGTCAGCCCCACCCAGCCACTTAGGAGGGTGTGCACCAGAAAACTGACGATGCCGGCGCCGATCGTGCCCAGCACCCTGCCCCGGGCCGCGGCCATGACTCGGGTGTCGGTCTCGTCCATGCACATCACCACCGCCAACAGCGGATACCAGACGAAGCGCACGTCGCGGAAGCTGATTGCCCAGGCGCCGGCTAGGGCGGCGGCCAGACCGATCTTGAGGGCGGCGCGCAGGGCGGGGTGGCTCAGCACGCGGGACAGGGATCACAGCCTTGCGGTGATTCTGGCGTTCTCGTCCAGTGCGATCGATGATGGGTTGATTGGATCCGGATCATTGCCTTTCACCCTTGATTTGCAGATCCTGCTGCGCCTAGGCCTGGCGGTGCTGTGTGGTTTGGCTGTGGGCATCAATCGAGCCCACCATGGCAATACCAGCCATCCCAATCGCCTGCGGGTGCATGTGCTCGTGGGGCTCAGTGCCTGTCTGATGGTCCTGGCGGCAGGTGACGACCCCCAGGCCCGCAGCCGGGTGATTCAGGGGGTCGCCACCGGAATTGGCTTCCTGGGGGCGGGCGAGATCCTGGTGCCCCCTGCTGCTGACAAGAGGGGCCTGCCTGAGGTGCGCGGACTGACCAGTGCGGCTTCGATCTGGTTTACGGCTGCCCTCGGGGTGACCGTGGCGGCCTCCACCCCCTTGCTTGCAGGGGTGGCCCTGGTTCTGGCCCTGATCACCCTGTCTCAGCGGAGCAACGGCGAGTCGCGACCAGACATTGATCCTGCAGCAGATCAGAAGAGGAAGCGATAGCGGCCATCGCCGCTGCCTTCAGCTTCGTTGGAGCCATCCAGGACCGGCTGGGGCCACTCCGCCTCCCAATAGCTGATGTCATCGCGATAGAAGGGCCGTCCGCCCAGTCGCTTGGTTTCAAGCTGGGTCGTGCCCATGGCGGTGATAAGGCCACCCAGCTCCATGGGGCCCAGATCGGTTTTCAGATCCTTACCGGCTGCAGCCAGCAGGATTGGCAGGCGCACCAGATGCTCTGGCCTGGTGAGCTTGCGAAACAGGGCCTGTAGGGCTATTTGCTGGCGCTCCAGTCGGCCGATGTCGCCCATCTCATCGTGGCGAAAGCGCAGGAAGCCTTCTAGGTCTTGGCCTTTGAGATTTTGCAGGCCGGGTTGCAAGTCGATGTACAGGCCCTGACTGTTGTCGGTGTAGGCCATGCGTTTCGGCACGTCCACCTCGATGCCGCCGAGGGCGTCGGCCATGCGCCGGATCGCAGACAAGTTCACCACTAGGTGGTGCGTGATCGGTCGACCCAACTTGCGGGCCAATTCCCGTTTGAGCAGATCGGTGCCCCCGAGGCTGTAGAGGGCGTTGATTTTGTGGGGTCCGTAGCCTTCTGCCTCGATGTAGGTGTCCCGAGGTACCTGGGTGATCCGGGTGATGCCCCCATCCACCCGCAGGCTGGCGATCACATCGGTGTTGCCACCACCCACATCGGTGCCGAGCAGCAGGATGTCTTGGGTGGTGATGCCGCTCCAGGCCGCGAACGGATTGGTGATGGCGTTATTTGCTCCTGAGGCGGTGTCGCTGAGCAGTTCGGAAAGGGGCCCCGCCAGCAACAGGCCTCCGCCAAGGCCGACCCCGATCGCCAAGAGCACGGCACCGCGTTTGCTCCGCTTGCGGGGCCGCTTGGCCGGAGGGGTTCTCATCCCCTGAAAGCTATTGCACCAAGCGAACCTTTCACAAATGGGGGCTTGCCGCTGCCCAGAGTGGCCAGGCTAGAACGAGTTTATGAAGCTGTTGACGCAGGCCTGCAGGAAACACCGTGGATAACAGCAGAGCCTTCAACCGCTTTCAGCGCTAGAGGCTCTGCAAAAAATAACCCTGCCGTGGAGCTTCCGCGGCAGGGTTGGTGTCGCTCAGTGCGGAGCTAGAGGGCTTGCAGTACGGGCTGATGGGCTTGGCTTTACCAGCGGTTGCCGCCGCCACCGCCACCGTCATAGCCGCCACCGCCATAACCGCCACCACCACCATCGCCGCCATATCCACCGCCACCACGATTGCCACCGCCACCGCCGTAGCCCCCACGGCCGCCGCCACCACGACCACCACCACCACCACCACCACCACCGCCACCACCTTCACGGG
Organism: Cyanobium sp. L1E-Cus; assembly: GCF_024345755.1. Classification (NCBI taxonomy): domain Bacteria; kingdom Bacillati; phylum Cyanobacteriota; class Cyanophyceae; order Synechococcales; family Prochlorococcaceae; genus Cyanobium; species Cyanobium sp. L1E-Cus. The sequence continues at coordinate 34,649 of NZ_JAGQBS010000014.1, forward strand.
GAGTGGCTTTGTTGACACGAATCATGCGCCCCATCCATTCGACGTCCTGAAGGTCGTCAATAGCCTTTTGTTCGGCCGCATCGTCGGCTAATTCGACAAAAGCGAAACCGCGTTTGCGACCGGTTTCTCGGTCTAGGGGCAGGCTGCACTGGCGCACCTCTCCGTATTGGCCGAAGAGATCAAGCAAGTCCTCGCGTTCAGCTTGGAACGAAAGATTGCCAACGTAGATAGTCATTAATGGAGCAAATCCTGGAACTGATTCGGTCGAAGCTGCGGTTCTTAGTGGTCCTAGTGGGAACTAGGGTGCCAAAAGAGGGGCCGTACCCTTTGAATCACGGCAAATGATACCGGGTGGCCTGGCCCCCAGCTAGCACTGGCGGAGCTTTTCATGGAGAACCGTAAAGCGGTTCTGAAGAGACTCTGAGGTTCAACCGGTGATCCCGGATGTCGTCCCAATGTCAGCAAACTCTGATCAACGCGGACCCATGATCACAGCACCTGTGCCTTGGAGCCTCGCCTGGCGTGAGGATGGCGAACTTGCCACCCAGGATCGTTTTGACCTGCTGCAGAGCCTGGTTGCTTGCGAAAGTGCAGAGGTTCAATCGACGTTGATCGCAGCCGTGGAGCGGTTGTCGATTACTGATTTGACCAGCCTGAGTGTGGGAGGCGTGACCAGTCTTTGCGCCTGAGGCGCTTTGGCCTAGCGGATCATCGCCCGGAGCTAGGTGCTGGGCTTGCTCACGGAGCGCTGGTCCAGGGTCCGCCCGCAGGCGTCATGGGCTTCCTCCACGTCGCTGCCCTTTGCAACTCGCTCACCAACGCAGGCGCAGGTGCGGTCGAGTTGGGCAGCGGGTGCAACTTTGCCCTCCCTTTGCAGGTCCGCCTGGTAAGCCGACAGGCAGAAGGCTTTCACTACCTCGGCAACGCTGATAGAGCGGCTGGCGGGAACCAGGGACACCAGCCCCAGGCAAAGCAGTCCGATTAGGACCGGGCGCGGGGGGCTGGGGTTCATGGAGCAAAAGGGCGGAAGCCCGAGGAGTTCACCCCTGGAACCTGGAAAGCTGCAGGGGTTTGTTCATCACCCGAAGTTGGCGCAGACCCTGGAAGACATCCTCGGGCATGCCCTTGGGTAGGTCCACGGTGCTGTGGGTGTCGAAAATCTGGATACGGCCGATGGCTCGCCCGTTCAGACCGGCCTCATTGGCAATGGCTCCCACGATGTTGCCGGGCTTGATGCGGTCGCGCCAGCCCAGTTCCACCCGGAAGCGCTCCATGTTGTCCTCTGGCGGACCCACGGGGCGTTCACCCCTGGGAGCTCCCCTGCCTACATCACGGCCAATCTCCCGACCCATTTCCCGGCCCCTTCCCCGGTCCCGGCCGAAGTCGCGACCGCCATCCCTACCGCCATCGCGGCCAGGACCGTTCTGACGCACTTGTTGGAAGTTCTCTTCGCCCTGCAAAAGCAGGGGTTTGCCCACCAGGCTCAGCTCTAGGGCCGCCAGGGCTAGCTGCTCAGGACTGGAGCCCTGCTCCTGGCCTACCCGTTGCAGGATTTCGCTGAGTAGCGCCCGTTCCTGCTCGCTGCTGGCTGGGGTTTGTAAGCAGTTGGTGAGCTTGGTGCGCATCCGGTCGAGCCGGTTTTGATTGATGGTGGCGTTGCTTGGCACCTCCATCTCTTCGATCGGCTTGCCCACGGCCCGCTCCATGCCGCCTAGGAAACGGCGCTCCCTCGGGGTCAGGAACAGGATGGCGTCGCCGCTGCGGCCAGCTCGACCGGTGCGGCCAATGCGGTGGACATAGGCCTCCGAATCGAAGGGGATGTCGTAGTTGATCACCAGGCTGATTCGATCTACATCGAGCCCGCGGGCAGCCACATCGGTGGCCACCAGTACGTCCACCTGGCCGCTCTTAAGCCGCTCGATGGTGCGCTCTCGCTGGGCTTGGGGCACGTCGCCGTTGAGCACGGCAACGTCGTAACCGTGCTGTTCAAGCGATTCGGCCACGGTGAGCGTGATCGCCTTGGTACGGGCAAAAATGATCACACCCTCACTGGTCTCTGCCTCCAGTACCCGCTCCAGGGCGGCTTGCTTGTGGGGCGCATGCACCATCAAGAAACGCTGACGAATGCGGGTGGCATCGGCGGCCTTTTGCTTGATGGTGATCTCAGCTGGAGCGTTGAGATATTTCTGCGATATGCGCCGGATTTCCGCCGGCATGGTGGCAGAGAACAGCACAACTTGACGCTGCTCAGGTAGTTGTTCGAGCACCCATTCGACGTCGTCGATGAAGCCCATGCGCAGCATTTCATCGGCTTCGTCCAGCACCAGGGCGCGAAGACTGGAGAGATCGAGGGTGCCTTGACGCATGTGGTCCATCACCCGGCCGGGGGTGCCCACCACGATCTGTACGCCGCGCTTGAGCTGATGGATCTGGTCGCGGAAATCAGCGCCGCCGTAGATCGCCAGGGTGCGTACACCGGGAAGGTGGCTGGCATAGCTGTTAAAGGCATCTGCTACCTGCAGCGCTAACTCCCTGGTAGGAGCGAGCACCAGCACCTGGGGCTTGCGCTGCTCGGGATCGAGGGCCGCCAGCATTGGCAGGGCGAAGGCAGCGGTTTTGCCGGTGCCTGTCTGGGCCTGTCCCACCAGGTCGCGGCCGAGCATCAGCTCGGGAATGGCGGCCTTCTGAATTGGTGAGGGCTCCTGATAGCCGATGGCTTCAAGGGCCTTCAGCAGTTCTGGGGCAAAGCCGAAGCGGGCAAAGCCCGAGGCAGTGGTTGCTTCTGTCTTGATCTCAGCTGCGTTGCTTTCGGATGTGTTGTTTTCAGTTGTTTGGGCGGGCGCGTCAATGTCGACGGAGCAAGCAAAGCTGCCGCCGTTGGCGTGTTCGGTCACGGGATGCAAATGGCCTGGTTGATCAGGGCTTGGTGAAGTCCTTGAACGCAGGCCGGCAGAAACCCAATTGAGCCAAGAAATACTGAACGGATGGGCCGTTGCGGGGCAACTGAAGCTGCACTGCTTTACCCGATGTTCAGTTGTTCAGACCCGCAATTAACAAAACTGCCCTGCCCTTGAAAAAGGCTGAAATCAAATTTTATCACCTCTCGGTCCGCTTCACTCCCTGCCGAAGTCATCCGCCAGGCGCTCGATGTCGGCTTCGCTCAGCCAGTCACCACGCTGCACCTCCACGATCTCCAGATCCGCCAGACCTCCTTGGGCCCGGTGAATTGCCCCCTGGGGGATGAAGACGCTGGTCCCTGCCGTTGCGGTGATGGCCTCCTCCCCTACCTGCAGTTCACCGTCGCCGCCCACCACCACCCAGTGCTCACAGCGGTGTTGGTGGCGCTGCAGGCTCAGCCGCTGGCCGCGGCGGATCAGTAGGCGTTTGACCAGGTATTGATCTCCGCTGGCCAGCTTTTCAAACCAGCCCCAAGGGCGTTGCACCCGGCCGGCGGGACTTTGGGGCTCAGGGATGTTCACGATTTCAGGCTGACAGCCGCCGCCGCGCCGCGCAACGGGGTGATCAGGCAGGCCCGTCGTCTGGCCCTGGTCAGGGCTGTGTAGAGCAGGCGATGTTGGGGTCTGCCGGTGTCGGGCATCAGCACCCATACCTCTTGGGCCTCACTGCCCTGGGCCTTGTGCACTGTGAGGGCCAAGGCTGGCTCGGCCTCGGGTAGCTGGGCCGGGTGAATCCAGAGCGGCTCGCTACCGCCCTGGTTTGCAAACAGCAGGCGGCGTTCCCGCCCCCGCTTGACTTCCCTTTCCACCACCAGCCCCACGTCGCCATTGGCGAGCCCCAGTTCGCTGAGGTTGTGGCGGCACAGCACGGGCGTGCCCACTGGCCAAAACTGGGGCGATCGGGCGGCCGCCTCCCCCAGCAGGGCCTGGTGGATTGCCTCCACCCCCCAGCGGCCCCGGCGCACTGGTGTCAGCACTAGGTAGTTATCCAGGCCCGCCAACAGGCTCGCGGTGAAAGTGGGATCGTCCAGATCGCCCGCCAGGCAGCTCTCCTGTAGCTGGTGTTGGTGCTGCCGCAGTCGCTGCAGCAGCTCTGCTGGCAGCTGGCGTGGGTTGGCCGGCAGCCAGCGCAGATTGGCATCGGCGGCCAGTGGTGTGAGCAGGGCCTCGAGGGGCTGCTCAGCCTCCCGTAGGGCCGCTGCTACCGCAGCGATGGCCCCGTTGTTGCGGTAGGTGGTGCGCAGCTCTATGGCGGCTCCGCCCAGGGCCTGGCGGCGTTCGGGTGTCTGCAGTTCAAGCAGCACTGGTCCGGGGCCTACCGGTGGCAGCTGGGCCGCGTCCCCCACCAGCACCAGCCGGCAGCTGGGGGGCAGGGCCTCCAGTAGGGCCTGCATCAGGGGGAGATCCACCATCGATACCTCATCCACCACCAGCAGGTCGAGGGCAAGGGGGTGCTGGCGGTTGCGGCCGAAGCGCTCGCCGCGGCTCTCCAGCAGCCGGTGCAGGGTGCTGCAGGGAAGTTGCAGGCTGCTGCTAGCTAGGGCTGCCCGCAGCCGACTCGCCGCTTTGCCCGTGGGGGCTGCTAGCTGAATGCGGCTGCCTGGTTGCTGGACTAGCACCGCAGCCAACATGCGAGCCACGGTGCTGGTTTTGCCGGTGCCCGGACCGCCTTCAAGCAGCACCAGGCCGTATTGCAGCACCGCCGTGACGGCCCGCTGCTGGTCCGGATCCAGCCCGTCGCTGCAGCTTGCGTCGGGACTCGCATCTGGGAGCTGAAACTGGGCTCGCTCGATCAGTGCCTGCAACACCTGCTGGCGTTGGCGTTGCCAGCGGCGCCACATCAGCCGGTCGCCCTCCAGCACCAGGGGACCATCCGGCTCGGCGCCCAGGGGTGAAGCCTCCAGGGCGCGACGATGTTCGGCGCTGGGCAGGCTGATTTCCAGGCGACCCTCCGCCAGGGCGGCAGCCAGGTTGGTGATCAGTTCCGCCAGCAATGGATCGGGGCTGCTGCCATGCAGCCGCGGCAGAGCTTCAGCCAGGGCCGCTGCCAGGGTCTGGAGCCAGCGAGGTTGCTCTAGGGGTGTGGGGCTGCTCATGGTGTGCCCCCCAGGGCCTGGTCCAGTTGGAGCAGGCGGGCCAGGGGCGGCTGCTCCACAAACATGCCGGGCACAGCGCTGGCCGTGGTGGGTCCGGGCACCCCTCGCAGGAACACGTATACGTAGCCGCCCAGGTGCTGCTCGGGTCGGTAGCCGGGCAGGCGCCAGCGCAGGTAGCGGTGCAGGGCTACCAGGTACAGGTGGGCCTGCAGGGGGTAGTGGTTGGCGGCCATCAGCTCTGCCATGGCTGCTGCTCCGTAGTGGCGTGGACCGCAGTGCAGCGGCTGCCCCTGGTCGTCGCGTTCGCCCAGCCAGTTGCTCTTCCAGTCGGCCACCCACCAGCGCTCGCCCTGTCGAAATACCAGGTCGATCGAGCCGGTGAGAAAGCCCCGGCTTTCCACTTTCAGCTGGGCAAGCTGCTTGGCGTAGGCGCTGCCAAACCACCCTTCAGCATGGTCGGCAAAGGGGCGTGCCAGGTCTGGGGTGCGCACCAGGCCGAGGGGCAGATCGAAGTTCATCTCATTGAGGCGGGCACCGCGCTCAAGCTGGGCCAAGCTGAAGTCGTTGCAGGGGCCGCCCAGGGGCGTGTGCCGCAGCTGCTCCAGCCCAACTAGCACCGCTTCGCCGTGCTGCTCAGCGATACCGGCCCGCTGCAGCTCGCGGCCCACCAGCTCGGCCTGGGCTGCCAAGGGTTGGCAGTAGTCGAGCTGCTCAAGGATGCGGTGCAGGCAGTCGCCGGCCTGGGCGCCCCGGGGGAAGGGGGCCAGAGGGCTGTCCTGGGAATCGGCGCCCATGGCGTTGGCCGCGGTTGCTGCCTCGAGTTCGGTCACCAGGGCATCGGTTTCGCGGCCCTCCTCCACGGCTGCGGGGGCGGCGCTGTGGCTGCCTTGGGTCCAGCTGGTGTAGCTGCTGCGGCCCCAGCTGCTGTCGAAGCCATGGCTGGGTACGGGGCCTCGCTGCAGGGATAGGCCAGCAGCTGCCGGGCCTGGTTTCAGCTGGCTGTGCTGGCCGCTGGCGGGGGGCTGCACCAGGCTGAGGGGCAGCTGGCGGCGGGCGATTGCCTGCTCCAGCCGCTCGCGCCACTCCGCATCACTGCGGCCGATGTAGGGGTCGTGGTCGCTTGCGGGGGGCTGCTCCTGGTCGTATAGCCAGGGGTGCAGCGGATTGCCCTGCTGGCCCAAGGCCGGGCCCCAGGCCAGCACCAGCAGCAGCTTGGCCCTGGTGGCAGCTACATAGGCAAGTCGCTCCCGCTCCTGCAGCTCGGCCCCAAGCTGCTGCTGGCTGGCGCCCTGGCCCGGGCCCCAGTTGTTGTTCAGGTGCAGGTCGAGCACGGCTTCGGGCTGCCCGCCTTCAGGGCCGCCCGGGTGCCAGCGCACGCCGATGGACTGGCCGCTGCGGCTCTCAGCGCCGGCCTGCCAAAGGTAGGGACAGATCACCACTGGATATTCCAGGCCCTTGCTGCGGTGCACCGTCAGCACCGATACGGCCTCATCCACCACGTCGCTGTGGGGCTGGTGGGCGTCGGGGATGTCCCGGTCGGGATCGAGACGCAGACGCCGCAGCCAGTCGGCTGCCGCTGCGGGACCCAGTTGGTCGGCATGGAGCCGCACGGCCACCAATTCACCGCACTGCTGTAAATCCGCCAGTAGCCGGCCGCTAAGGGATAGCTGGGCCAGCCCCTTTTGCTCCAGCAGGCTCGCCAGCACCCCAAGCAGGCCGCGGCGGGGTAGTTCAACGGCCAGCTGGGCTAGGCGCGCAGCCAGGTTGCTCCAGGCTTCGGGGCTGGCGGAGACGATTTGTTCCGCGCTCCAGCCCAGCAGGGGAGAGGCGGCCAGCAGCCGCAGGCGCTGGGTCCGGCCGGGTTCGGCCAGGGCATCGAGCAGCCGTTGCAATGCAGAGGCGCCGGCGCTTTCAAACACATCCCCCTGGCTCACCAGCTTGCTGGCTATGCCGCAGCGATCGAGGGCGGCGCGCAGCGCTTCAGCCTGACGGTGGGTGCCCACCAGCACGCATAGGTCGTTGGGGCCCAGGGGTTGGCGCTGCTCGCCCCGCTGTTGCATCAGCCCCTGGTTGAGCAATTGGGCGCTGAAGCAGGCGATCTGGTCGGGAAGTTGCCGTTCAAGGGCGCTGCGGCTGGGTGGTTTCTCACCAGCCAGGCGGCTGCCGCCGAGCCAGAGCAGCTGCAGGGGGCTCTGGCCGGCGGGTAGGAGCAGTTTGGTGTCGGTCGCCTGGGGCCGCACCGCTGGTACGGCCAGGTCGCTGCGGCGCAGCCCCGGCCCCATCAGGCCGTTGAGGCCGGCGACCAGGGCCTCGCTGGAGCGGAAGTTGTCGCGGAGGCTGCTGATGCCGCCGAAGCTGGCGGCGGCCTGACGGGCCAGCAGATAAGTGCGCAGGTCGCCGCCGCGGAAGCGATAGATCGCCTGCTTGGGATCACCCACCATCACCAGTCGGTGCCGCTCAGGCTGGAAGGCCCGCGACAGGATGCGCCACTGGATCGGATCGGTGTCCTGGAATTCATCGATCAGGGCAACGGCATAGCGGGCTCCCACCGCCTCTAGCAGGGGGGTACTGGCCTGCTCGCCCGGATCAAGACCCTCCAGCAGTTGGGCGAAACCCAGCCTTCCGCTCTGGCGCCGCCGCCGGCCCAGTTCGGCCCGGCCCCAGTGGCAGGCGTGCAGCACTAGGGCTTCGGCCGGTCCATCCAAAACCTGGGCGATCGCCTCCTGCAGGGGGCGTTCAGGCAGGGAGGGGCCGGGGCCTTCCCCAGCGCCCGGCTCGAGGCTGCGGGCAACTTTGAGAAAGGCGCCGGGGTGGAAGTAATCACGCAGCAAGCCTTGGGCTCCGCCCTGGCTGCCTGCCGTGGCGCCGTAGTCGCCGCCGATGGGCTGGGCAGCGATCCAGCCCCGCACTAGAGCGCAGCGGTCCTTGGTGGGTTTGGGAACGTAGGGGCTGGTGGTTTTGAAGCCCTGGCCGCGCCATTGGCTGGCGGCGGCGCAAAAGCCGGCCTCCAGGGCTTGGCCGTGGCTGGCCCAGAGCTGCTGGAAGTTGTGCCACGCCTCGCTCCACAGGGCCTCGAGCTGGGGTGCCAAGGGGGCGTCGGCCCGCAGCGTTGCCGGCAGGGAATCCAGGCCTAGGGCTGGATCGCCATCTAGCTGGCGCAGCAGGCCCTCGAGGGTTTCGGGGCCGCGAACCTGTTGCTGCAGCCCGGCCAGCAGGTGGCTTGGCAGGGGCAGCACCTGCTGTTGCCAGTAGTCGTGTGCCACCTGGCGCACCAGGGTGCCCTTGTCGGTTTCGAGCTGCAGCTCCGGTGGCAGGCCCGCTTCCAGGGCGTGGCGCTGCAGGGTGCGGCGGCAGAAACCGTGGATGGTGGTGATGTCAGCGGCATCCAGTTCTTCTAGGGCCAGCAGCAGTCGGGCCCGCAACTTTTCGGCCCGCGGTCGTTGCTGCTCCAGCCAGGCGGCCAGGGTGGGATCGGGCGGCTCCATATCTGGATTTTCCAGGCCTGCCAGAGCCCGCTGCAGGCGTTGGCCGATGCGATCGCGCAGTTCGGCGGCGGCGGCCTCGGTGAAAGTCACCACCAGTAGCTGGCGCAGCCCTAGCTCGGCCTCGGCCACATAGCGCAGCACCAACTGGGCCAGGGCGAAGGTTTTGCCGGTGCCGGCGCTGGCCTCCAGCAGCCGCAGCCCGGGATCCAGGGGAAAGGCATTGGCCTCAAATGGTTGTGGCAGTGGCAGTGGCAGTGCTTGTTCAGATGTCAAAGCCTGACCGCTGCCGGCAGACAGGTTCATATCAACCGCTCCCGCAGGGGACCAAGCAGCTCCTCAGCCCGGGCGGCTAGCTCACCGCTGGCCAACAGGGCGGCGCCGCTGAGTTCAGATCCGAAGCAGAGGGCCTGCTCCGGATCAAGCCGCTCGCCGCGCAGCTGAAAACCGCCTTCCCAGGTTTCGATCGCCCGTGCTTCACCCTTATCGAGCAGGGCCCAGCCGGTTTCCGGTGGCACCGGCCAGCAGCTCTGGCGCCATTGCTGGCGCAACTCCAGCAGCCGCAGTAGTTCTGCCCGGGCGCTATCTACCTGCGGCGCCTGCAGCCGCAACTGCACGCCGAAGTCCTTTGCACCCCGGGCCACCAGCACCCCATCCAGCGGCCCTTGGTCGGCGGCGGCGGCCAGCAGCAGCGCCAGCCACAGCTCCATTCGGTGGCGATTGCGCGGCCGGGCGGTGTGCAGCACCAGCACCGAGCTCCCCCGCCACTGCAGCTCCTGCTGGCAGTTTTGCCAGAGGGCCAGCTGGCGGCGCTCTGGGCCCAGGGCCTCGAGGCTGGCGTGCAGGCTGCGCCAGCGCTGGCTGAGCCCGCCGGCCTCCAGTTCGCCTGCTGCCAGTGGAGGCAGCAAGCCCTGGCCGCGGTGGCGAGCCAGCCAGCCGGCGGGCTCATCGAGGCCTGTGTCGCTGGGGCTTTCGATTGCCTGGCGCAGCAGCAGCGCCCGCCCGCGCTCATCGAGGCTGAGGGGCTCGAGGTCGTCGAGGCTGTCGGCCCATTCCCGCGGCCTTAGCCCCAATTCAGCCAGCCAGCTGGCCTGGGGGGCAAGCAGCCAGTCGCGCAGATCCCCAGAGGAATCGCTGGCCTGGGCCGGAGGAGCGCTAGGGGGTTCGCTGGCCGCCAGGGGCCGGGGCGGTTGCGGTGCTCCGCTCTGCTGGCGTGGTTGATCGAGCAGCTCACGGGCCTTCAGCAGACGCTCGTCGCAGCTGCCGGGCGGCCGCTCGCCGCTGGCTTGGAAATTGGCCCGGTCGAGGGGGTTGGCGGGGTGACTAATCACCAGTTCGCTACCGCCACAAGGCAGCTGCCCCTGCAGCCACTCGAGCCACTGGCGTACCGGTGTGGCCGGTGGCAGCTCTTCGCCGCTGCGGGGGTCGCGGCTGCTCCAGGTCACCAGCAGATGGTCGCGGGCTGAGAGCAGGGCCTCCAGCAGCACGTAGCGGTCCTGGTCGGCCGGGTTGGGATCGCCGAGGCGTCGCTGCTGCTCCAGTAGGTGGAAGCCGGGCCGCTTGCTCTGACGGGGATAGGCGTTTGTATCGAGCCCCATCAGCACGATCACTCGGTGGGGAATCGCCCGCATCGGCTCGAGGGCGCTGATGGTGAGGGCCCCGCTGCGGTGGCCAAACCGGCCCGAATCCGCAGCCAGGCGCTCATCGAGCACGGCAGCCACCACGGGTGCGGCCAGCTCCAGGTTGCAGCCGGCAGCGGCCTGCTGCCAGTCGTCAATGGCGGTTAGCACCAGGGGCAGCTCCCAGTCCGGGCCACTCCCGCCAGCCTGGTCGCCGTCGCCGAATAGGTCGCTCAGCATGGCCCGCAGGCAGGTGTTCCAGGCCAGGCAACAGCGGGGTCGCCGCAGCTCCACCAGCCAGTGGCGCAGCCGGGTGAGTAGGTGCAGCCAGCGGCCCAACAGTTCGATGCTCTCGCCACTGGCCAGGGGGGCGGTGGCGGCCGGGGCCAGGCCGGGGTCGCAGGGCAGCACCAGGCCTAGTAGCAGTCGATCGATCACCCAGCTGAGGCTGCCGCTGCCCAGGCCGCCGCGCTCCTCTGCATCGAGGCCCCAGTGGAAGCCCCCCTGCTGCAGCAGGGGATGCAGGGCCGCCATCTCTGCACCACTGAGCTGGAAATGCCCCTGCAGCGCCGGACTCTCCAGCAGGGTTTCCAGGGCGGAGGCGGTGAGCCGCTCCCCCGCCAGCCGCAGCAGCTCCAGCAAGCTGCGGCTGAGGCTGGCTTCGCTCTGCTGGCTGCGGTCGGTAAGGCGCCAATTGAGGGCCACCCCAGTGGCCTCTTGATCGCCAAATACGGCCGCCACCAAAGGCGCTAGGCCATCCACCTGAGGCGTCATCACCAGCACATCGCGGGGCTGGAGCGTGGGATCGGCGGCCAGCAGCTGCAGGATGCGGTCCCGCACGACCTGCACCTGGCGCAGGGGGCCGGGACAGCGGTGGAACTCCAGGGAGCTGTCTGTCGGTGCCCGCTGCAGCAGGGGTTGGGCAGCCGGATCCGCCAGTTGTTGCTGCAGCTGATGCAGCAGGGGCGCTGGCCCCTGGCCCCGATGGCTGCTGGCCGGGGCCACAAACAAATCCTTTTCCTGCCACTGGCCCTGGAGGCTCTCGCCGCTGCCTTCGAGCAACTGCTGAAACTCGCCGCCGAGTCGGCCGAAGCGGGCCTCCAGGCCAGGGGCCTGCAGTAGCCAGTCACCATCAAGGGGCTGCTGCAGCGCGATCGCATCGCTGAGTAGTTGGCGGCGGCTGGTGCAGCGCTGCCACAGGTCGCGGCAGGGGGTGAGCAGATATAGGTCCACATTTGTGTGCACGCTCAGGGCCTGCAGCAGCTGCACCTGGATCGGCGCCAGGCTGCTGAGCCCAAACAGGCGCAGGGGATCGGGCAGGCTGCCGGCCGGCGGTGCCTTGATCTGCAACTGGTCTATGGCCTCCAGCACCTGCAGGCCGAAGGGCTTCACCCCCAGGCGCTCCCGTAGCCGCCCCACCAGCAGCCGCTGCCACTCCTGCTCCGGCGGCAGGGGTGGGCCGTCCTCCCCACACCACCAGGCTGCCAGCAGCTCAGGGCGATACAGGGCTAGGTCGTCGAGGGCGTCTGCGATGCTGCGGCCCAGCTGCCATTGGGCCAGCTCAAGGTTGCTGCCGTGCTGCGGGTAGCGGCCTAGCCAGTGCTTAAGCGAGGCCGCTTCTGGCTGCTCCACCAGCTGGGGGAGCAGTTCCAGCACGGGCCACACCAGCTGGCTGGCACGCCAGGGATCCTGGTCTGCGCCGTTTTCGCCCAGCACCCCATTCACGATTTGGCGCAGCTGGCTGCCAGGAAATGGGTAGCGGATGTTGGCGGCGATGCCGCCGAGTCCCACGGCCAGCTGTTCACCAAGCCAGCGGCTGGTGGGCCAGGTATTCACCACCACCTGCACCGTCTCGAGCGGCCCGGGAGGCGTGAGCAGCAACTGGGCGGCCAGGAGTTCGGCTAGGTGTTCGGCCCGGTTGCCCCGGAAAACTGTGAGCACAAAAGATGCTCAGCTGTGGGTCGTCATGGCAGGCAGCCTGCCAGCTCCTGGCTGAAGGAGGAGAGCCGGCGCTCTTGCAAGCCGTAAACGGCGTGAATAGCTCCGGTTTCGGGGCAGTAGGCCGAAAGCTCGCCGCCGTAGCAGGCGCCCGTATCCACCATCACGATCTGGCCGAGGCGACGCACTTGGGGCCCGGGGGTGTGGCCTATCACTACCTCACCGAAGCGACCGTCGTAGGCCTGCCAGAAGGGCATGCGGATGCTGAGGTCGGGTTCCCAGGTGTCGGGATTGAAGCCAGCGTGGGTGGCGATCCAGCCTTTGCCGGCGTAGGTGAGGGGCAGCTGCTCCAGCCGCTCCTGCCAGATGCGGCAGTGGCTATCGCCGAGCTGGCGATAGGTGTCGCAGCCGGCCAAGGCCCTTTGAGCGGTCCAGTCGCCTTGCCGCAGGGCGGCCACTAGGTCGGCTTCGTGATTTCCCATCAGCCAGATGGCCCGGCCGGAGCTCACCAAGCCCCAGGCCAGCTCCATGGTGCGGCGGATCTCGGGGCCGCGGTTGATCACATCACCGCAAAGCACGAGCTTGTCGCCTGCAGGTAGGCGAGCTACCAGCAGCTCAAGCGCGTCGGCACAGCCGTGGACGTCCCCGATCACCCAGTGGTGGCAGGAACGTGAAAGGGACGTCATCAGTCCATCGCGTTATTTCCAGTCTTGCCTGCCTGACGGCCACTTGTCAGCCCCCCAGCCATTCATGTCGACCGGCCAGCGCTGGTACGGTCGCCCCACCCAGTGACAGTCAGATGAATCCAGCGTCGTTGTCGGTGGTCCAGCGGGTAAACGCCCTGGTAAAAGCCCTAAATGGCGCTAAACGCACCAATGAGGCCTTGGCCCGCTGCGGCAACGGTGAGGAGATGCTCGACGTTCTGCTCGATGCCTCCGCCAAGCTCGGCCTAGGGCTCAGCCGCCAGCAACTGGCGAACACCCCACCAATCCGCGACTGGGTGTGGTGGAAAAACAAGGAGGCCCTACTCACGATTGGCGATAACAAGCCTCGCTACCAGCAGGATGGCGGTCAGGGAGCCTCCGATGACGGGCCGCGCAAACGCTTCTTGGGGCTGTTTTAGGACGCGCTGGCGAGGGCGTCGGGGATTGAGGTGCTGGGAGCCTCAAAGCGGCCCGTGGCCACGAATTCCAGGCGAAGCTTCAGAAAGGTGATGAATTTCTCATCGGTGGACACCACCGCCGCCGCCGGCCTCGGCACGGCGCTGCCGATTGGTTCGAGTTGGGGTGCATCGAGAAAGGCCGGCCGTTTCACCAGCCAGAAGTCGATTTCCTTGCCCTGTTCTCCGTAGTGGCGCACCCTTTCGCGCAGCACCTCCTCAAGGGGCTCCTCGACGGTGAGGAACGCTTCGCTGGCGGCGATGAAGTGATAGGTGCTCATAGCTGGCGGCTGCCGAACAGGGGGTCGCGGCGCGGATTCTGTATCAGCGCCTTCATCTGCCGAACAGCTTCTTCCAGTCCCACCGCCAGGGCCCGGGCCACGATTGTGTGGCCGATGTTGAGCTCCTCCATGCCTTCGATGGCGGCGATGGGCTCCACGTTTTGGTAGGTGAGGCCATGGCCGGCATTTACCCGCAGCCCGAGGCTGCGGGCGATGAAGCTCCCCTCCGTGAGCCGGGCCAGCTCGGCTGGCTGCAAACTCCAGCTGGCTTCGGCGTAGGCGCCGGTGTGCAGCTCCACCCAGCGGGCGCCGGTGGCGCGGCAGGCCTCCAGCTGGCTCGCCTCGGCGTCCACAAACAGGCTCACGCCAATGCCGGCATCTTGCAGCGCACCCACCAGAGCGCTGAGAGCTGGCTGCTGGCCCGCCACATCGAGGCCGCCCTCGGTGGTTACCTCCTGACGCTTTTCCGGCACCAGGGTCACCATGTCTGGCCGGATGTGCAGTGCGATCGCCTCCATCTCAGCTGTGGCGGCCATCTCCAGATTGAGCCGGCTGCGCACGGTTTGACGCAGCAGCTCCACATCGCGGTCCTGAATGTGGCGCCGGTCTTCCCGTAGGTGCACGGTGATGCCGTCAGCCCCCCCCAGCTCGGCCAGCAGGGCATAGCTCACTGGATCGGGCTCCACCGCGCGGCGGGCCTGGCGCACATTGGCGATGTGGTCGATGTTGACGCCGAGGCTGGCCATGGCTGGGGAGTGGTTGGCAGGCGGTGATTCCGCCCAAATCCTATGGATACCGCAACCTGCGCCGGCTCAGGACGCCAGTTCAACTGCCCGCGCTCGAGCCGAGCTCCTTTGCCTAGCCCCTAGCTTTGAGCTTGGTCGCACTTAACGGGTTGTTGGCGGTTCAATCCGGCCCATCGGCGTTGTCCACCCAGGCCCCCTCCTCCCGGGAAAAGGGGCTCTGCAATGGCATCAGCCCCTGGCTGGCACCGCTCGCCATGGTGGCTAGCCAGGACATTGGCCTCCGCTTTTTTTTCCGTAGCGTCCAGGTGCTTGGCAGCGAAAATCTGCCTCTCAGTGGGCCGCTGCTGCTAGCTCCGACCCACCGGGCCCGCTGGGATGCCCTGCTGTTGACCCACGCCGCAGGCCGCCGCATTACGGGGCGGGATTGCCGCTTCATGGTCACGGTTGATGAGATGCGTGGGCTGCAGGGCTGGTTTTTGCACCGCTTGGGCTGCTTTCCTGTGAGTCAGGGGCGCCCCTCCCTGGCCAGCCTGCGCTACACCGTGGACCTACTTGCTGCCGGTGAGCAGCTAGTGGTTTTTCCAGAGGGACGCATCGTGCGGGAAGAGATTCCCCTGCGGCTGCACCAGGGCCTCGCCCGCCTGGCCATGCTGGCCGCCGGCCAGGGCGTGGCGGTACCAGTGGTGCCCGTCGGCATCGCCTATGGCCATCGCCCCCCCCGCCGCGGGGATGGGGCCGTGCTCTGTTTCGGCCCACCTCTCAGCTTGGAGGGCCAGGGAAGGCAGGCTGCGAGTGCTTTCACCGCCAACCTCGCCACCGCCATGGCGGTGGTTGAAGGCCAGGCCCAGGGAGCACTGGGTCTGGCCCCCTAAAGTTGATGCATATTTGTTTGCTGGTTGTGCGTAGGCCATCCCGCTTGATTTGTGGCTCCGCTTTGGCCTTGATTGCCCTCGCTGCGCCCCTAGCTCCGGCCAAGGTGCAAGCTCAGCAGGAGCCCCAAAAGGCCCTGGAGTCCACCGGCAGCCCGTTCAATCTTGAGGGTGTGCGCGCCCTGTTGGTGCGCGGTGACGCCGCCGTTGCTAAGGGCAATCTGGCCGAAGCCCGCAAGCTCTACGACCAGGCCCGCGATGCCTGTCGCCGCCTGCTCGGCTTTTATCGCGACCTGAGCGGCTCCTTCCGCGGACTCGATGCCCGCATCCCCCGCGAAATGGACCAAAAGGGGCGGGAAGCTTTGGAAACCATGGCTCAGGCGAACCTGCGCTTGGCGGCCTTGTTCCGTCGCCAGAACCAGCCTGAGGTGGCGGTGCCCCTGCTGGTCGAGGTGGTCAAGGTGATGACCCCGGCCAGCCCAGAGGGTCGCAAGGCTTTCCAGAGCCTGGTCGAGATTGGCTTCGCCGCCACTCCCTACACATCAGGGGCCGCGGCAACCCCTGGCAGCTGACCACTAGATTTCCCCTGTTCGCTGCCTCTTCGCTTCGATGGTGCATCCAGACCAGGTGAAGGCCGCAATCACCTTGGCCATGCCCGATGCCCATGTTGAGGTTGAAGACCTCACCGGTGGCGGCGACCATCTGCAGGTCACGGTGATCTCCGCAGCGTTCGACGGCCTGACCAAGGTCAGGCAGCACCAACTCGTGTATGGCGCCCTACGCCAGGAATTGGCCAGTGAGGCAATCCACGCCCTAGCCCTGCAAACATCCACTCCCGCCTGAGTCCATGGACGCCACTACCCGCCAACGCATCGAAGAACTCCTGGCTACCAGCCCGGTATTCGTTTTTATGAAGGGCAACAAGCTGATGCCCCAGTGCGGTTTCTCCAACAACGTGGTGCAGATACTGCACTCAGTTGGGGTTCCATTTGAAACCTTCGACGTGCTTTCGGATGCTGAGATCCGTAATGGCATCAAGTCATTTTCCGACTGGCCCACGATTCCCCAGGTGTATGTGAAAGGGGAATTCATCGGTGGCTCCGACATCCTGATCGAGATGTACAACTCCGGTGAGTTGCGCGAGAAGCTGGAAGTGGCTCTGGCTAGCTGAAAGGGGCAGCTAGCCATTCAGCGAGTCAGTAGCGCTCGCTTTCGTAAAGGCTGCGCGGGTCACCATCGGGACCCACAAAGCTGGAAGGATCTCGAATCCAGCGGTCAGTGAGCTCCTCAAGTCGCCGCTGGGAGATCGGATCAAGCACCGCAGTGCGGCGCAGGGCGTGGATGTAGCCATCGGCGTAGAGCCGCAATTCAGCAGGGCTGTGGAAGCGATGGGCCAGTTCCTGGCAGGCATCGCACAGCGACTGGAAGTGGCGGATGGCGTCTGGGTGTTGAAGCGAAGTCATGGGGTCGTAGGACCTTCATTTATTTTGCCCCTTGGAGGCAGCAGCCGCGATTGGGTGGTCTCCGCATAGTTGGTGGTGTCCACACAAACGCATCGACTGATACGCGGATCCCCTGGCGGCTGCCGTTAAGGTGAATTCAACACAGTTGTGGACTCCATCAACTCCTCTAACCCGCCACTGCCGGCCTCTGGGGCCGCCAATCAGGCCGGAAGCCAGCCCCAGCGGGTTTTGGTGGTTGATCCCCACGCGACCCTGCGCACGGTGCTGGCCCAGCGCCTGCGGCAGGACGGCCATCTTGCGGCGGCGGTTGCTACGGCTCGTGAAGCTCTCGACGTGTGCCAGGACCAATCTCCCGATCTGCTGATCAGCGCAGAACTACTTGATGAGAGTTCCGCCCTGCGCCTGGCGGCCCAGCTGCGCTGCTCCGTGATGGTGCTCACGGCCCGCACCGGTTCGGAGCCCGTGGTGAGCCTGCTTGATGCGGGCGCAGATGATGTGCTGCGCAAACCTTTTGGCCTGGAAGAACTCGCCGCCCGCTGCCGCACCCTGCTGCGCCGTGGCGGCACCGGTCTGCAGGAACGGGTCTGTGTTGGACCGCTTGAAGTTCACGTATTGCTCCGCCAGGTAACCCTGCGCGACCAGCCAGTCGAGCTGAGTCCACGGGAATTTGCCCTGCTTTGTGCCCTGCTAATGCCCCCTGGGGTTGTGCGCAGTCGGCAGGAGCTACTGCGTATGGCCTGGCCACCCTTCAGCGGCGGTCCCCGCTCGGTTGACACCCAGGTGCTCACCCTGCGTCGCAAGTTAGAGCAGGCTGGCTTGGGTGAAGGAGGCGGCATCGAAACGATGCGCCAGCAGGGTTATCGCTTCAGCCTGGAAACCCTGCCCGAAGCTGCTCCCGAGGAAGAGCCGGTGCGTCAGCAGATCAACTCATTGGTTTAGAGCCCAAACCAACTCCCCAAGCAACATGGCGGCACTTAGGCCGGCTAGGAGTTGGTAGGTCCAGGGTGGGCTGATCCGGCCGATTGAGCTGGTGTTGATGCCCGTTTCCTGGCTGAAGCGGCCCAGAAACTGCTCGAAGGCTGCAACCCGTTGCGGCAGCAGGTAAGCCGATCCGTCGTCTCCCCTCACGTAAAAGACCCGGCCCCCCTGGCTTGTGGCTACTGGTGTGAGCCCGCTGATGGATTGCCAAGGCAGGCTCCAGCCGCGGCGCAGCAGCCAGGCACACCAGCTGGGATGGCCAACCCGAATGCCATCTGCATCTAGCTCAACGGCTTCACTGGTGGCTGCCACTACCAAGCCCAGCCCCAGGGGTAGAGCCAGCCACAGCAGCAATTTGAGCTCTGCTGGTGCCAGTAGGGGCAGGGGCGCCACCATTGCCAAGTAGAGAGCGATCAGGGTGAAGCGGATCAGCGGCGCCATTGGGTAGCGGTCGCTGCTGACGGCCAAGGCGCCGGTCATCGATCTTCGGGGGAGCCGGGTAGGGGTTCGATCAGGGTCTCTGGCTGGTAGCGACCGTTGAAAACCTCCTGCTCGCGGCCTTTCCAGAATTCGCCAAGTCGCATCAAATCGGCGTGGGCCTCCTGCAGGCTGGCCATGTAGGCATCCGGGTCCATGGTGTCCTTGGCCTCCTTGAGCTTGGTGAGCCGTAGTAACTGCAGCATCCAGGGCTTGCTGAGCTCGCCGCGTTGCTCGAGGTAAGTGGCCAGCTCGGCGGAGCTGGGGGTAGGGGAGCCGGGCATGGAGATGCTGAATCGCCGACGTTCTAGGCCCAGCCTATGGAGGAAGGGTGTGTCGTCGTTGGGCGCCAGACCTAGGTTTAGGCGCATTGGCTTTGATTTGATTTGGCGAACCGACGCAATCGTTCCCCTCAGTTGAACCTGGAGTCGCGGCTTGGCCATCGTCTGCAGTTGCGCAATCTGCCGGCCGAGATTCCCCGCGACCGCCTTGGTGAGGAAGGGCTGGAAGCGGATCTGGCTTATCAGTTGGTGCACGATCATCTGATGCTGGATGGCAATGCCCGCCTAAATATGGCGACCTTTGTGGGCACCTGGATGGAGCCAGAGGCGCTGCAGCTTATGCAGGAGTGCGCCGAAAAAAATATGATCGATAAGGATGAATATCCTCAAACGGCAGAGCTTGAGGAGCGCTGTCTGCATATTCTGGCTGATCTCTGGAATGCCGAATCTCCCGATCAGGCGATCGGCACCTCCACCACTGGATCAAGCGAAGCCTGCATGCTGGGGGGCATGGTGCTCAAGTGGCACTGGCGACAAAAGCGGCGTGCCGCTGGCCTCGATGATCGGCGCCCCAATTTGGTGATGGGCACCAACACCCAGATCTGCTGGGACAAGTTTTGTGCCTACTTCGATGTGGAACCCCGGCTGGTGCCGATCACCCCCGAGCGGCTCCATCTCACTGGCGAGGAGGCAGTTGCCTATTGCGATGAGAACACCATCGGTGTGGTGGGGATTCTGGGCAGCACCTTCGATGGCAGTTACGAGCCCATCGCCGAGATTCACCGCTGCCTTGATGGGCTGCAGGAACGCACTGGCCTCGATATCCCAATGCACGTGGATGCGGCTTCGGGAGGTTTTGTGGCGCCGTTTAATTCACCTGATCTGGTTTGGGATTTCCGGTTGCCCCGGGTGCAGTCGATCAATGCCAGTGGCCATAAGTATGGGGGGGTGTTGCCAGGGGTGGGCTGGGTGTTGTGGCGCGAGCAGGGGGCCTTGCCTGAGGAGTTGCGCTTCAACGTCAACTACTTGGGTGGCCAGATGCCCACGATCGGTATGAATTTCTCCCGTCCCGGGGCCCAGGTGGTGGCCCAGTATTTCAATTTTCTGCATCTGGGTCGGGCCGGATATGCCCTGCGCATGAGCAGGCTTGAAGCGATCGCCTGCGAGTTAGCTGATGGCCTAGCTGAACTGGCTCCCCTGCAGCTGGTGAGCCATCCCCGCGGCCAGCTGCCTGTTTTTGCCTTGAAGTTGGATCCAGCGGTAACCAATTGGACGGTGTTCCAGCTATCTGACAAGTTGCGCGAGCGGGGCTGGCTTGTGCCCGCTTACACCATGCCCGCCGATTGTGCCTCGCTTGCGGTTTTGCGCTTTGTGGTGCGGGCAGGTTTCAGTCGCGATATGGCCGATCAACTGCTGGAGGACATCCGCCGGGCCGTCGATTGGTTCGAGCGGCTGCCGGGGCCCCTGTTGGCACCGGATGTCGCCGAGCAGGCCTTTCACCATTGATGGAGCCGGGTTTGGTTATTGCACAAGGCACGGTTCAGCACTACTTGCTTGGTTTGCTGGCTATTGGCAACAACGTGTCGGCTTTGGGCGCCTTTCTGGCCCATAGCCGTGGCCTACCCAGGGCAAAGGTGCGGCGCATCATCTTGATCAGCAGTGGTGCCTGCTTGGCGATGTTGCTGCTGTTTCTGCTGCTGGGGCCGGCTATTCTTGGCTTCTTTGGTATCTCGATCAGCTCCTTCCAGATTGCCGGCGGGCTGCTGCTTGGTGGTTTGGGGTTGGACATGATGAAATCTCGCCAGCCCGATGACGTCGAAATCAAAGCGGTTGCTGCCGGCACCGAGCCAGCGGATCTAGGCAACGATGCCCATATTTACGGGTTCGCCGTGGTGCCGATTGCCCTGCCGCTCACGGTGGGTGCAGGCACCTTTTCCGCTGTGATTTTGTTTTCCTATCAGGCGCAGAGTTCGGGAACGGTGCCGGCCTTGGTCGCGGCGATTGGGGCTCTGGTGGTGGTGAACTTTGTGGTCTTCAGCTTCAGTGCGCGCATCGTCCGGCTCGTCGGTGATGTGGGCCTGAGTGTGTTCACCAAGGTGATGGGCATGTTCACCCTGGCAATCGGTGTGGAATTCATCCTGCGGGGCCTCAGCACGGTTTACCGCCAGCTCAATCTGGCAACGCCCATGGGTTGAGCCCCAGATCGGCGCCGATGCGGTGGGCGCAGGCAAAGCCACTGAAGGCCACCGCATTGAGGCCCTGGCCTGGGAAACAGGAATCCCCCACCGCATACAAGCCGGCGAGGCCGGTGCGGTTGAAGGGCATCGGCAGCAGCCCCGGCAGGCGCAGGGCTGGGATTGGGCCGTAGCTGCCGCCCATGCGGCCCAGGAAGCGCCGGTGGCTGCGCGGCGTGCCGACTTCGCGGTGACGGATAGCGCCCTTCAGGCCGGGCAGGATCGCCTCGAGCCGGCCGATCAGCCGGTCGGCATCCGCTTGTTTTTTAGCTCGATAGGCCGCTGGCGTGAGCCCCTGCCAGTGCTCCATGGAGCTGGGGGTGAAAGCATGCACGATGTGGCGCTCTGCCGGGGCCAGCTCCGGATCCAGCAGGGTCGGCATCGATACGAACACCACCCCCTGCTCGGCCTCCATCTCCTCCCAGCGCTCCAGCAGCAGGTGGTGGCAGTGGTAACCCTTGGGCACGATCTGGGCATCGATGCCCAGATGCAGGGAGAGAAAGGAGGGGGAGGGCTTGTAGCGGCGCCGCCAGGTGGTTTCGGCCTTGGGGGTGTGGGCGGCATCTACCAGAGCGCCAAAGGTGTCCCAGCGGGTGGCGTTGCTCACTACGCGGCGGGCCCGCAGCTCTTCACCACTGGCCAGCTTCACCCCCACGGCAGTGTTGTTCTCCAGCAGCACCTTGGTCACACGCGCCTTGTAGCGAATCGCGCCGCCATGGTTCTCCAATCCCGCTACCAACTTTTCCGCGATCACACCAACGCCCCCTTTGGGGTAATTGATGCCGCCGGCATGGCGATCGGAGAACACCATGCCCGCATTGATCATTGGCGTGAGGTCGGCCGGCATCACGCTCCAGCAGAAACACTCCATGTCAATGAACTTGAGCAGGGCCGGATCGCTGATGTGCTGCCGCGCCACATCTCCCACGTTCACCGGCAGCCAGCGGGCCAGGCCCAGGCAGGCCAAGGGTGCTTTGAAGAACACCTTGGCTAGGTAGGCCGGATCCTCCAGCGACAGCAGGGGCATCGCATCGAGGCAGCGGAACACCTGCCAGCAGGCGTCGTAGAAGGCGCGGATGCCCTTGGCCTCGTGGGGGAACAGGGCACTGAGATCACTGAGAAAGTGCTCGTAATCCCTGTCCACAGCCACGTTGAGTCCGCCGGGCAGGTGGTATTCGAGCTGGGCTGGATCGGGGATGGTGTCGCAGTGCTGGCCCACATCGGCCAGGGCCCGGGTGAGCAGGTTGGTGTGCCCCTGCTCGCCGAAGCCGAAGATCATCGAGGCGCCCACGTCGAATGTGTAGCCATCACGCCTGAAACTGCCGCCGGAGCCTCCTGGGATGAGGTATCGCTCCAGCACCAGCACTTTCGCCCCCTTGGCAGCCAGCTGGGAAGCGGTGACCAGACCGCCGATGCCGGCACCGATCACGATCACATCCCAGATGGGGGCAGGGTTGCTGGTCAACGTTGGGCTTGAGATGCTGGAGCGACCCTAGGCAGCGGCGCTGTCGTCGTGCAGTTGTAGGGGCCGAGTGAAAGGCTCAAGATCCGCTAGGGACCGGTCGCGGTAGGCGCCGTAGCGGGCCCGTTTCTCGCGGACGCGTTCGGCTAGCTCGGGCAGTAAGCCGAAGTTGGGCGGCATGGGCTGGAACTTCTTGCTGGGCGCTTCGGCGATAAAGTGACTGAGGGCGCCCAGCATCGTGGTTTTTGGCAGGCTCAGGGGTTCCAGGCCCAGGGCCAGTCTGGCGGCGTTGGTGCCAGCCAGCCAGCCACCAGCTACAGCGGCTGCGTAGCCCTCGGTGCCGGTGATCTGGCCCGCCGCCAGCAGGCTGGGGCGCTGGCGGAACTGCAAGGTGGCATCGAGCAGCTGGGGCGATTCCAGGAAGGTGTTGCGGTGCATCACACCGAAGCGCACAAACTCGGCGTTCTCCAGGCCTGGGATCAGCCGCAGCACCCGTTTCTGCTCGCCCCATTTGAGGTTGGTCTGGAAGCCCACCAGGTTCCAGAGGCGGCCGTCCTTGTCTTCCTGGCGCAGCTGCACCACCGCGTAGGCCCGCTTGGCGCGGCGCACGTCGCGATCGTTCACGTCGCCCCAGCGGGGATCCCAGAGGCCAATTGGCTTGAGCGGGCCGTAGCGCATCGTGTCTTCGCCGCGGCGGGCCAGCTCCTCGATGGGGAGACAGCCCTCGAAGAAGTGAGCGCTCTCCTTTTCAAAGTCCTTTAGCTCGGCCTGCTCGGCGCTTAGCAGCTCCTGCCGAAAAGCAAGAAATTGCTCCCGGTTCATGGGGCAGTTGATGTAGTCGGCATCGCCCTTGTCGTAGCGGGAAGCGCGAAAGGCCACGCCTAGGTCGATGCTCTCGCCTTCGACGATCGGGCTGGCCGCATCGAAGAAGTGGCAGTCGGCCCGGCCCGTGAATTCCCGCAGCTGCTCCGCCAGGGGCTCGCTAGTGAGCGGACCGGTGGCCAGCACGGCGATCTCACCGGGGCCGGGCAGCTCGGTGTGCTCCCGCCGCTCCACCGTCACCAAGGGGTGCTGCTCGAGGGCGGCGGTGAGGGCGGCGCTGTAGCGGCCGCGATCCACTGCAAGGGCGCCGCCTGCAGGCACGGCGTGGGCGTCAGCGGTGCGAATCACCATCGAACCCAGGCGCCGCAATTCCTCTTGAAGCAGGCCTGCGGCGCGATCGCTACTTAGGGCGCCGAAGCTGTTGCTGCATACAAGCTCGCCAAATTCAGAGCTGTGGTGGGCTGGGCTGCGGCGCACTGGACGCATTTCCACCAACCGCACCGCCAGTCCAGCTTGGGCGATCTGCCAGGCGGCTTCCGTACCCGCCAGGCCAGCACCGATAACGAGCAGCTCAGAGCTCAAATGCTCAGGCGCGGGCGCGCTTGAGCAGCAATTGCAGCTGTCCTACGGCGGCACGACCGATATGGAAGACGGCCCAGCTAGCGGCGAGCAGGATCGGAGCAACCACCAAAATCAGCCGACCGTCCATGGGAAGCCAAACGAGTTCTAGAGATCTTACGGACTGAACCTCAGGATTCGCCTGTCCAGCCCCGGATCTGTCGTCATCCGTTCGCCTGGGCATGGGACTGGGCATGGGCACCGGCCAGTTGGCGGTAGCGGCGGGCGTGCTGGCGCTGCTCGGCCCGGGCCTCAGCCGTGAGCTCTCGCTTCACCTGGGCCGGGGATCCCATCACCAGGACTCCAGCTGGTACGTCGCGAGTCACCACCGATCCGGCGGCCACCAGGGCCTCCTCTCCCACGGTGACGCCATTGAGCACGATGGCTCCGATGCCGATCAGGCAGCCGTCTTTAAGGGTGGCGCCATGCACCACAGCCCGATGACCGATGGTCACATCGGCGCCGATGGTCACAGGCTGGTCGGGGTCGCCATGCAGCACTGCCCCGTCTTGCACGTTGCTGCCCTCACCCACCACGATCGAACAGATGTCGCCACGGGCGACGGCAGTGGGCCAGAGACTTGCTCCTGCCGCTAGCTGCACATCGCCGATTACCACGGCCGTTTCGGCCACCCAGGCCTCGGCGTGGATCTGGGGTTTGGGCCAGGGAAAGACGCTCATCCGCTGGATCCAGCTGTTAGGCCATTCTCACGGTTGCCTGGGCCCCCCCCTTGGAGGAGGTCGCCCCTGGGTGATACGTTTCACAAGTGCCCAAGGGCGCGGGTCGCTAGCTCAGCGGTAGAGCACTCGGCTTTTAACCGATTGGTCCTGAGTTCGAATCTCAGGCGACCCATTCTTGATCTGGGCCTGCATTCAGGGTCAGAAACATTTTTTCTTGATGCTTACAGTCATAACAAGCGCTCCTAGATCAAGCGCTCCTAGGTGAAACTAAATCCTCAAAGCTCTTAGCTTCCGTGACGGCCCTGGTTGATCGATAGCCATGGCAAGAGCTAAAAGTTTATAATTAATTGGCGATATTGTTCATTGTCTGAGTTGTTATGGTTTTGCTGGGCTGTCAACCCCCTATTTTAGCCTAAGTTGACGCAAATTGATGTTCATTCTGGTAAGTGATGAACATTCCTGCATGCAGCTATTGCTTCGTTTCCATCCATTAAAGATGAGGCTTTTCAGGAGTATTTGAGGCCGGCTAGCCTGGCTTAAAGTAGTGGCAATTACAACCCTTGAGCTTTACGGGGTGGGGTTGCCCAGATTGGTTGGACAGTGATCAGGGCCCCGTGGTGGAGAGTGTCCGGGCAGAGATGAACTGCTGCTGGTGATCTTTCCACCACTGCGTTATCCCAGCAGCATCCCTTGGCCGACATGCTGCGGCTGATCTTGTGGTCCTCCAGCAATTGCCGGTATGGATCAGGCCTCGATGGTGGCGGCCATACCCAGCTGACTACCTGTCGGCCAGAACCTACGATGGTTGCTGGCTTTTAATCCTCGCCTGATTCGTCCGATGATAATTTTAAGTGGATTTTAGTCGCTATATTTAGCTGTTAGATTTGAAGAGCTTGAATAGCCGTATTGCCGTGAGAAGTGTGCCAAAATACCCACAGCTGCTTGTCAATTTAATGCTGCAGGGGGGGGGGGGGGGGGGGGGCGGCCCCGCGCGGCCCAAATTAA
>NZ_JAGQBS010000015.1:0-48878 GCF_024345755.1 Cyanobium sp. L1E-Cus
CCAGCTCCAGCTCCAGCTCCTCTAAACCCACCAGCTCCTGCACCTGGCGACCCAGCGTGATCTCCTGCTCATGGGACAGCAGCGGCACTCGCCCGATGTCCCGCAGGTAGCTACGCACCAGGTCGCCACCTGATTGGGCCGAGACAGCACCGGCACTGGGGCTGGAGCCAAGAACGGGCAGGGCGGACATGGCTAGCCGGTTTACGAAACTCTTTGGTTTCGCAAACCTACCATTCTTTTTAAGGGCGAACATGGGTGGCATGCCCACTGAACGGCTGCAAAAACTGATAGCCAACGCCGGGCTCTGCTCCCGTCGACAGGCAGAACAGCTGCTGGACCAAGGCCTGGTGCAGGTAAATGGTGCCGTGGCCCAGCTGGGCGATCGGGCCGACCCCGAGCGCGATCGCATCACCGTGCGGGGAGAGCCCCTGGCGGCCCGGCCCCAGCCCCTACTGCTGCTGCTCAACAAACCGGTGGGAGTGGTTTGCAGCTGCCACGATCCCGAGGGGCGAACCACCGTGCTGGACCTGCTGCCAGCCGAACTGCGCCACGGCAGTGGACTCCACCCGGTGGGCCGGCTCGATGCCAACAGCCGCGGCGCCCTGCTGCTCAGCAACCAGGGGGAGGTGACCCTGCGGCTCACCCATCCCCGCTACGGCCACCGCAAGACTTACAGGGTGTGGGTGAAGGGCCAACCGGAGGACCGAGTGCTGGAGCGCTGGGCTGCCGGAGTGCCCCTTGATGGCCAGGCCAGCCAACCGGTGGGGCTGGTGCTGATTCAAAGGCGCCCCCAGGCAACCGAAATCGAACTGCGGATGGGAGAGGGACGCAACCGTCAGATCCGGCGCACCGCCGAGGCCCTTGGCCACCCCGTGCTCGATCTGCAGCGGCTTGCAATCGGCCCCCTGCAGCTGGGCGCATTGCCCGAAGGTCGCTGGCGGCGCCTCGATCGCCAAGAATGGCAACTGCTTAATCCCACGCCCCCACCCTGAGCGCCTCCACCCCGCTGCCACCAAAGCGCCCGCGAGGCCGCCCCGGCCGCTGGTGGCGCCCTGGAAGCTGGTGGAGCCCCGGCTGCTGGTGGCGCCCTGGACAATCAGCGGCCCCAAGTGGGCCTGCTGAGGCTCCGGCTGATCCGTTGCTGGCAGCAGGCCAGCGGCTGCGGCTGCGGCGCGAGGAACGGGGCCTGAGCCTGCGGGACCTCGCTCTGCAAACACGCATCAGCGCGGCAGTGCTGGAAGCCCTAGAGCGAGGCTGGCGCGACCGGCTACCGGAGGCCACCTACCTACGCACCATGGTGCCGCTGATCGAGCGACACCTAGAGCTGCCAGCGGGCAGCCTGGAAACGGCGCTGCCCAGCAGCGAGCAACACCGCCGTTTCCAGGGCCAAAAGCGAGAGCCCCTGCTGCGTCGTTTCACGCCGGGCTCGATCGATGTATTCACCACCTGGCAGGGCACCCTGCTCTACGGCCTACTGACCCTGGGACTGATCTACGCGGTGAACCTGCAGCAGCAGCAACTGGCAGCCCGGGGGCTGCTGGCACTACGGCCGATTTCGCCCCTGCCTGCCGCTGACCAGGCCAAACCGCCGCGGGCTGATCAAGCCCTACTGCAGCTTTATCCCGAGCTGCGCCCCCTGGAGCTGGCCGCCAGGGGCCAGGGGGTTGGGCAACTGCGGCGGGCAAAGCCAAGCCAAATTCCAGCTGCCGGAGTGCTGGAGCTGCAATTAAGCCAGCCCAGCCAGCTCACGCTGGAGAGCGCCAGCGGAATTCGCACCAACCTGCGTAACAGCAGCGGCAGCATCAGCCTGCCCCTCAGTGGCAGCTTCCGACTCAGCCTCAACCCTCCACCCAGCGCCGGCGATCTAGTGAGCTGGAACGGCTCGCCCCTGCAGCCAGTAAAGGGCCAGCCCGGTCAGTTCAGCTCACCAGCAGACGCAGCCCGGCCGTAGCTCGCCGCCATGGCGCCATAGCCCTGCAGGGCCCCGTCCAGGCTGGCCACCGGCTGCTGCAGGCGCCAAGTCCAGTTGCCCGAGCTGGTGCCTGGGGTATTGAAGCGGGCCCGGTCATCGAGCTCCAGCAGATCCTGAAGGGGCACAACCGCTAGGTCGGCAGGACTGGCCAGGGCCAGCTCCAGCAGCTGCCAGGCCGGCGCCGTGATCGGTGCACCCACCGCCTCGGCCAGCCGCTGACGGGCGTCGTCACCGAGGCTCTGCCACCAGCCAACGCTGGTGGCGTTGTCGTGGGTGCCGGTGTACACCACCCAGCGGCGACCGCGGATGTTGGCTGGTAGGTAGGGATTGGTGGAGTCGCCATCAAAGGCGAACTGCAGGATCTTCATGCCTGGCAAACCGAAGCCATCACGCAAGGCCTCCACCGCCGGGGTGATCACACCAAGATCCTCAGCAATTAGGGGCAGGTGCCTGCCGCGGCGCAGCCAGAGCAAGGCCAGCAACGGCCAGCCTGGAAACCAGCGCCAGCTTCCGTTTTCGGCGGTGAGTGCATCACCGGGCACGCTCCAAAAAGACTCCAGAGCGCGGAAGTGATCGAGCCGCAGCTGGTCAAACAGTTCGAATTGGCGCTGCAGGCGGGCCAGCCACCAGCTAAAGCCGCTGAGCAGGTGTCTGGGCCAGCGATAAACAGGGGTGCCCCATAGCTGGCCGGTGGCCGAGAAGTAGTCGGGCGGCACGCCGCTCTGGGCCGTGAGCGAGCCATCGGAGCGCAGGGAGAACAACGAGCGGTGGGCCCAGACATCGGCGCTGTCGTGAGCCACATAAAACGGCAGGTCTCCCAGCAGCTGCACGCCGGCCTGACTTGCCTGACGGCGCAGCAGCTGCCACTGGCGCTGCAGCTGCCACTGAAGCAGCTGCTCCTGCAGCAGCCAGTCGGCGCGCTCGGTGGCAATTCGCGCTAAGGCGCGGCGCTGACGCTGGGCCAGGGGCGCCGGCCACTGCCACCAGGGCTGGCCGCCTTGGAGCCGACGGATCACCATGAATAGGGCGTGGTCTGGCAACCAGCGCCGTTGGCTGCGCCGCCAGCGGGCAAAAGCCCGTTGCTGCTCTGCCGGCTGGGCGCCCCAGCGGCGGGCCAGGGCCTCCCCCAGAGCCGTACTGCGGGCCGCAACCACAGACAAATCCATCGGCCCGGCCGCCATCGCAGCTCCAGGTAGGGCCTCTAAGTCATGGGGCTCCAGGAAACCCTCCTGCTGCAACCGCTCACCATCCAGCAGCCAGGGGTTGAGGGCTGAGCCGCTAGGGGAGCTGTAGGGCGAACCAGTGCCGTCGGGGGGAGCAAGGGGCAGCAGTTGCCAAACGCCAATGCGATGGCGACCGAGGAGGTCAAGCCAATCGTGGGCAGCCTGGCCAAAGCTGCCGCAACCACCCTTACCGGGCAGGGAGGTGGGGTGCAGCAGCACCCCGGCATGGCGGTGGGCCTGATTCACGAGGCCGGCAGCCGATATCGACTAATGATGGCCTTGGCAAACGCCGGAATGTGGGCTTCGAGCTTTTCTGGGTGGTTACGCCGCAACCAGAGGGCGTTGCGGGTGAAGTGGGAGTCGATCGAAAAGCGGCCATATTCCAGGCCCTTCGGCCCAAGCCGCTGCACCACCAAACCGATCAGGTTGGCCAGCCACATGGGCAGCTTCAGGGCCTTGTCGTAGGCCTCGATGCCCTGCTGCACCGCCGCAAACCGCTCACCACTGGAGGTGACAGGGGCCACGTCAAGCTCCTCCTCCACCAGATCCAGCAGCAACTGGCCCCTGGGGTTGCGCACCGTGAGCCATTGGCTGCCGAAGGTCGCGCCCATGTAGCCCACCACCAGATCGGCGCCGGCGTTGGTGTAGTCGAAACAGCTCAAACAACTCGGAGCAAATACATCCTTGAGCTTGGGTGTGTCCAGCCCAAAGAAGGGCACCGTTTCCTCGCGGCCGTCGCTGTGGCGGAAGTGGATGCGGAAGTCCTGCATGAACTCGTAGTGGACCACCGTTTCTGGCGAGCTGACGGTGCTGTCGAGGAAGGTCTGCAGGCCCGCTCGACTGACGTTGTCTACGCAGGGCAAGCCCAGCACGTAGAGCTCGTCGAGGGGCAGGGTGGGTTGCACCGCCCGCAGGGCCTGGATCTGGCAGCCCACGCCGATCGCCAGCAGCTTGCGGATGCCGCTGCCGGGCAGCTGCTCTAGCACCTCCAGATTTGGGGACAAGGTGGGCTTATTCACCCGGGCGCTGAGCACCTCCTCCGGGGTGCGGGCGAGGCGGGGCACGGGCGTGAAGCGATCCTCCTCGCTTTGGCCAACGCAAAGCACGGCGTCGACCAGGCCAGTTTCCAGGGCCCGCACACCGATGCGGCTGACGATCCCGGTCCACTGGGCCCCTTCGATCGGTTGCTGGAGCCGGGCGGTGAGCATGCGCTGCTGCACCCCGAAATAAAGCTCCTCCTCGTTGTCGAGGTCGCGGCTACGGCCATGGGCCGCAGCCTCCATAGCCTCAAAACGCTGCTCCAGAAAGGCGCAGCTGTTTTTCACGTAAGCAACCCAGCGGCTGTCACACAGACCGCACTGGCTGCATAAATCTTTGGCGGGATAGACGCTGCCCTTGGCCAGGGGCCGGGCGCGCTCATGGGGAGCACTTGCAGCCATCAGCGGATTTCCCCATCGCATCTGCGCCGCAACAACCTATCGGGTGCAAGGCGTAGAGGCTTGGGCCAAAGTGGTTTGCCGACAAGCCCCCATGGCCCGACGTTCCGCCCCAAGCCAACCCCGCCGGGGACCCACCCTGTTGCGGCTGGGTGCGTTAGCCGTGGGCATGGCCATGGGCGCTGGTCTGATCGGTGTGCTCTGGCCCATAGGCGACCGTGCCACAGAACCGCTGCAGCAGCTGACGCCAGCCGACCTGGCCAAGCCCCCCAACCGCAGCATCACCCTGCTGGTGATCGGCCTGGACAGCGAGCGTCCCGGGGATCCGCTCAACAAGGCCGCTCCCCGGGGGGCAGCCAACGCCGATGCCCTGCTGCTGGTGCGGGTTAATCCCCAGGGGCCCCTGCAGGTGCTCAGCCTGCCGCCCAACCTGGCCGTGCAACTACCGGGCCAAAAACGCCCCCAGAGTCTCGGCAGCCTTTATCGCATCGGCGGCGTAGCCCTCACCGCTGATGCGGTGCGCAACCTGGTGGGCCTCGACTCGGGCCAGCCAGCGCGCTTTTTGGTGCTGGGACGCTCCAACCTGCGCAGCCTGGTGGATGGCCTGGGCAGCATCGCCGCCAATCCCACCCTGGCTCTTCGCTACAACGACAAGAGCCAGCGCTTCAGCATCAACCTTCAGGGCGGGCTGCAACGGCTCAAGGGCAACCAGGTGGAGCAACTGGTGCGCTACCGAGATCCAGACCGGCCTGAGGAGAGTCGCCAGGACAACCAGCAGCTGGTGGTGCGCAGCCTGCTGCGGGAGCTGGCCATGCCGGAACAGCTGGGCCAACTTGCCAATTTGCTCAAATCACTCAACAACCAGGGGGTTGTCACCAACTTGAGCCAGCCAGAGACCCTGAGCCTGCTGGCGGCTGGCCTAGCTCAGGCCGAGAACGTGCAATTCACCAGCCTGCCCCTCGCCCCGGCACCCGAACCGGCACCGGAACCCAACAGCAGCCGAGGGGGAAAACTGAGCCTGCGCGAGATCAGCAGCAGCGCCCCTGAGCCCCTCTGGCCGGCAGCGACCACCTCAACGGCTCAGCAATAGCTCCCAGCGCAGGGCCAAAGCAGGGGCCAGGTCAAAAGGCTCCTCCAGGGTTCCCAACCAGGGCAGGCCATCGCCGCGGCGCAGGTCTGGCTGCCAGGGGCCACCGGCCTGCACCAGCCCGGCCAAGGGCACTTGCCACTGGGCCAGCAGGGCCGCCATCGCGGCCGGCAGGCCCGTCTGCAGCTGCTCGGCCGTCAGCAGCAGCAGCACCGGCTGGCGCCAGGCCCCAAGGGCCTCGGCCCAGTGGCCGTATCCCTGCAAAACCAGGCCGGGATCAAGCGGCAAGGGCACCAGGCCTGGTCCCAGCTCAGCCAGGGAGGCCAGCGATTGGGGCGGTTGCTCAATTGCGAGCGGTTTGCCCCAGGGCAGGCCCAGGGCCAAGGCCAGCGATGGCCCCGCTTCTGCTTGCAGCGCCGCCACCGCAGCCCCTGCACCAGCTCCCACCAGCACCAACGGGCGTTGCCGACCAGGCAGGGAAAGAGTCATGGATTTTTGTACTAGGTGGGCGGGCTCGCTTCTACCATCAGGTTTCAGCCGACGCGTTAGCGCCCGCCGTGACCAGTTTTCTGACCGCTGATCGCGTGGCACCCCAGGGCAGCGCGAGCCAGTCGAATCACGACACCCGGAGGCTGCGGCTGTTCAGTGGCACCGCCAACCAAGCACTAGCTAAAGAAATTGGCACCTATCTGGGCGTGCCAGATGGGCCGCGGGTGATCAAACGCTTCGCAGACGGCGAGCTTTATATCCAGATTCAGGAGTCGATCCGCGGCTGCGATGTCTTCCTGATCCAGCCCACCTGCGCCCCGGTGAACGATCACCTAATGGAGCTGCTGATCATGGTGGATGCCTGCAAGCGGGCCTCGGCCCGGCAGATCACCGCAGTAGTTCCGTATTACGGCTATGCCCGTGCCGACCGCAAGACCGCCGGACGGGAATCGATCACCGCCAAACTCGTTGCCAACCTGCTGGCTAAATCAGGGGTGGATCGGGTGCTTGCCATGGACCTGCACTCCGCCCAGATCCAGGGCTATTTCGACATCCCCTGCGACCACATCTATGGCTCGCCGGTGCTGGTCGACTATTTGCGCACCCGCGACCTTGGCGAAGTGGTGGTGGTGTCCCCGGACGTGGGCGGGGTAGCGCGGGCCCGGGCCTTCGCCAAGCAGATGAATGACGCTCCCCTGGCGATCATCGACAAGCGTCGCTCCGGTCACAACGTGGCCGAAAGCCTCACCGTGATTGGCGATGTGGTGGGCAAGACCGCAATCCTGATCGACGACATGATCGACACCGGCGGCACGATCTGTGCCGGTGCCCGGCTGCTGCGGCAGCGGGGGGCAACCCGGGTGCTGGCCTGCGCCAGCCATGCGGTGTTTTCCCCACCGGCAATCGAGCGGATGTCGGAGCCTGGGTTGTTCGAGGAGGTGCTTGTCACCAACAGCATTCCCCGCCGCGATGAAGACCGCTTCCCCCAGCTGCAAGTGCTCTCGGTGGCCAAGATGCTCGGCGAAGCGATCTGGCGCATCCACGAGGAGAGCTCGGTGAGCTCAATGTTCCGCTGAGGGCAGTT
The DNA here is from genome assembly GCF_024345755.1 of Cyanobium sp. L1E-Cus. Lineage (NCBI taxonomy): Bacteria > Bacillati > Cyanobacteriota > Cyanophyceae > Synechococcales > Prochlorococcaceae > Cyanobium > Cyanobium sp. L1E-Cus. Next base: position 7,292 of record NZ_JAGQBS010000015.1, read on the forward strand.
CCGCTGAAACCAGTTCCGCTGAGGGCAGTTCCGGTGAAGTTGAGTCGTTTCGCCCGCTTAAAGGCCTTTTTGCCAGCTGCGGCGAGCATTTTGCTCACCCTGCCTTGGGCTGCCACCGCTCCACTGCTGGCCCAAACGCAGCCAGCTCCGCCCCGGCGCATCGGCGTGTGGCTCACCAATAGCCCCAGCCCCCTCTACTACGACCCCGCCCGCATCGATCGGGCGGTGCAGGAGCTGGCCGAAGCGGGCTTCAACACCCTCTATCCAAACGTGTGGAGCCGGGGCACCACCTTCCACCGCTCCCGCCACGCGCCGATGGAGCCGGCCCTGGAGAAGGCCAACCCCAACCTCGATCCGATCTGCCGCTTCACCAAGGCCGCCCATCGCCGCGGCCTGCAGGTGATCCCCTGGTTTGAGTACGGCCTGATGGAGCCTGCCGACGCAGCCGTGGTGCGCCAAAACCCCGATTGGGTGCTGCAGCGCCGGGATGGCAGCACTGAGATGGTCATGCACGGCAAGCCAATGGTGTGGCTCAACCCGGCCCACCCGGGGGTGCGGCAGCGCTTTCTTGGCCTGATCGGCGAAATCGTGCAGCGCTGCAGCGTCGATGGCATCCAACTCGACGATCACTTCGCCTGGCCGGTGGAGCTGGGCTACGACCCCTACAGCCGCGAACTATTCCGGGCGGCCACGGGCCGGGAGCCGCCAAACGACCACACGGATCGGGCCTGGATGCGCTGGCGGCGTCAGCAGCTCACCGCCCTGCTGCGGGAGCTGCGGGGCCAGCTCAAGCCCTCTGGCACGGTGATCAGCCTCTCGCCGGGCCCCTTCCGCTTTGCTTACAACCACTGGCTGCAGGACTGGGAGCTTTGGTCCTTGGGCGAGCTGATCGACGACCTCGTAGTGCAGAACTACGCCCACTCGGTGAAGGGCTTCGAAAAGGACCTCAACCAACCGGCTCTGGTGAAGGCGCGCAGCTGGGGCATGCCTGTGGAGATCGGCATCCTGGCGGGCTTCGGTGGCCGTACCCCAACCATGGCGACCCTGGCCCAGAAAGCCCAGCTGTCGCTGCAGCGGGGCCATGGCGTGATCTATTTCTATTGGGAGGGCCTTTGGGGTTTGCACGCCGGGCCTGAGGGGGCTGCCTACCGCAAAGCTGCCTTTCGCCAGCTGCACCAGAGCCTCAAGGGGGCGCCCATGCCCCCTCCGCCGGTAGATCTGCCGCAGCGGCGCTGATTAGTTTGCGCCCAGGCACTGACTAACCACCTCACCGGTGTTTGGGGAGAGAGATGCTGCCGCCAGCTGCTCGAGGGCTGCGTGCATCGCGGCTGAACGGACTGGTCCGTAGCTCTGCCAACGGCTAAACACCTTGGCCAGGCGCGAGGCTGTGATCGGGTTGCGCTGGTCGAGATCGGCGATGCGAGCTGCCATGAAGCGGTAGCCGGAGCCATCGGCGGCATGGAACACCGCCGTATTACCGGCGAGCCCCCCGAGCACGGCCCGCACCGAATTGGGCGCCGCGGGATCAAAGCGGGGATGTTCCAGCAGGCGAGCCACCCGCTCCAAGCCATCGGCAAAGGGCGCAGATGCTTCTAAGGCAAACCAGGCATCAAGGATCACCGGCTTGTGCTGCCAACGTTGGTAAAAGGTTTCCACCGCCTGCTGGCGCTCAGCGATTGGTTGGCACTGCAGGGCCCTGAGGCCAGCGCGGGCCAGGGTCATCGAGGGGCCGTGCACCGCCGCCGCTGCGGCCGCCGCAACCTGCGCATCACCGGCGGCCACCCGCCAGCTCCACACGGTGCCCGTAAGCAGGCGATCGCCATTGCCAGCGGGCCAGGCCAGGCTCCACTGGGGCGTGCAGCGCTCCAGGGCAGCGCTCAGGGGCACGGCCAAGTCCGCACCAAAACGCTGCTGCAGGGCAAGCAGCGCCGCAAACAGGGCCGGCGGATCGGGCTCAGCGCCAACGGCAACGGCGGCATCTTCCAGCTCGGGCAAACCTGGCAGGGCCAGCAACACGCTGCGGCTGGCCTCGGATAGGGAGGGATCGGCCAGGATCCGGCCGAAGGCATCGATCAGCTCCTCTTCCAGCAGGCCATCGGCGCTGCCTGCGGCGCGGGCCAGCACGGCTTGGCGCAGCAGCACCTGGCCCGCATCCCAGCGGGCAAAAGGATCGCTATCGGCAGCCAGCAGGTGCACCAACTCGGCGGTGGGCCGGCCCATTTCCAGGATCACCGGCGCTGAAAAATGGCGCAGTAGAGAAAGGGCCGGGGGATGGTGCTGGCGAGGGAGTCCCACCAAGCGCAGGTTCTGCTGGGGCTGGTCGATCACCAGCAGGCGGGTGCCATCTCCAGCTAGTCGGGCTGGGTCTGGTTCTCCCTCGATCCGCACGGGGAGGGATTCGCCGCCCTGACCCAGCAGCCCCAGGGCGAGGGGAATCACCAGCGGCTGCTTGTCGCTCTGGCCGGGTGTCACTGGGGTGTGTTGTTGCACCTGCAGCTCGAGCACGCCCGTTTCGCCATCCCAGTGGCGCTGGATGTGCAGCCGCGGCGTGCCGGCCTGGTGATACCAGCGGCGAAATTGGGCGAAATCAAAGGGCGGCGGCACGGGGGCGGCATCCTGCATGGCCTGCACGAAGTCTTCGCAGGTGGCGGCGGTGCCGTCGTGGCGGCTCACATAGAGCGCCATCCCCCGCATGAACGCCTCCTCACCCAGCAGGGTGTGCAACATACGAATAAGTTCCGATCCCTTTTCGTAGATCGTGGTGGTGTAGAAGTTGTCGATCGCCTGATAGGCATCAGGCTGAACGGGATGGGCCGTGGGGCCGGCATCTTCACGAAACTGGCTATTGCGCAACATAGAAACATTTTCGATGCGATTCAATGCCGCACCATGCATATCTTCCGTGAAGCTCTGGTCGCGAAACACTGTTAGGCCTTCTTTAAGCGAAAGCTGGAACCAGTCGCGGCAGGTAATGCGATTACCTGTCCAGTTGTGGAAATACTCGTGGGCAATCACGCTCTCGATCCGCTCAAGCTCGCCATCAGTAGCGGTTTCGGCGTCGGCTAGCACCAGCTTGGAATTAAAGATATTGAGGCTTTTATTCTCCATTGCGCCCATATTGAAGTGACGCACCGCCACGATGTTGAACTCATCGAGGTCGTATTCGAGGCCGTAGCGCTGCTCGTCCCAGGCCATCGAGCGTTTCAGGGACGCCATGGCGTGGGCGGTGTAAGGCGCATCGCCGGGTTCCACGTGGATACGCAGGGCCACGGCCCGGCCGCTGGCGGTGGTGAAGCTGTCTTTCACCTCCTCAAGCTGGCCCGCCACTAGGGCAAACAAATAGGAGGGTTTGGGGAAGGGGTCGTCCCAAATAGCGAAGTGGCGCCCGGCATCGAGGTCGCCACTGTCTAGGCAATTGCCGTTTGAGAGCAGCACCGGACAGCTGGCCCGATCGGCTTCGATCCGCACCTGAAAGCGACTGAGCAGATCGGGGCGGTCGGGGTGAAAGGTGATACGCCGAAATCCCTCTGCTTCGCACTGGGTCGTGAACAGCCCGCCACTGGCGTAGAGCCCTTCAAGGGTGCTGTTGGTTTCCGGGTGGATGCGCACCCGGCTCTGCAGCTGAAAAACCCCAGCGGGAGGCTGGGTGATCACCAGCTGGTCGGCGCTGAGCTCAAAGGCCTCAGCCGGCAGGAGCTCGCCATCGAGACGCAATTCCAGCAGCTCCAAGTCGACGCCCTGGAGCACCAACGGTCCCGACTGGGCCAGCGGATTGGGCACGAAGGCCAGCTGGGCCAGCACCTCGGTGTGGCCGGAGTGGAGCTGCACCGTCAGATCGGTGCGCTCAAGCAGATACGGCGCCGGACGGTAATCGGCGAGGCGCACGAGGGGCATGGGAATTACTTAGTGGTATTGGGCTTAGGAGTAGCGGGCTTAGGGGTGGCGGGCTTAGAAGTAGCGGGCTTCACTGCTGGCTTGGCATCGGGCGACTGCTTGATGGCGTCCTGCACCTTTGCCATCACATCTGCTGGCACCTCCTTGGGGCAGATCTCAGCGGCACCGAGGACAGCCGAGTTGATTGATCCCTTGCGCAGGTCGTCGATGCTGAGCGGCTTAGCTCCCACCTGGCTGATCACGCCATCGTGCTGGCCCTGAATCAGCTGGGCGATGGTTTCGCCAGCAATGCCCACCGCTTTATCGAAGGGCACCCCTGCCCCCCGGGCAATGCAAACGTTTACGGCTGCAATCCGGGTGTAGAGGTTCATTTCCGCCTCAGTGGCTGGAGCTGCCAGGGCTGCTGCCGGGACCAGCAGCAGGGGAAGCAGCAGCAGGGGAGCCAGAAAACTACGGGGCATCAGGAACACCGGAAAAGAAAAATTGCTGACTGCATGCTGCTGCATCAAGGCAGGGCGTCGTGCGGGATGGGCGCCCCCGCTTCTTCAACTCTGATCTCGTGGTGGGTTTCGGCCACATCCAGGGCGCCGTTCTTCCAGGAGTAGATCGAACGGGAGCGGTAGCGGTCTTGGTCGACCAGGCGAGTGTGCTCAAGGATGTCCCACTCCTGATAGTGGGATTCAAAAATCAGCTCGTGCTCATCCACCTGGCGGATCTGACTTTTGGTGGGGGCGCCGCTCAAGTAGCCGGAGCTGCGGCTGAGCTGGTGACCGCAGAGATTGGCCTCCATGGTGCCAGTGGGCACGTAGCTGGGCTTTTTCTCGAAGAATTCGAACTCCTGCTCGGGCCACCAAGTGAAGCGATAGGCAGCATCACCCTCCACCGGCTCACTGAATATCTCCACCCGCAGCATCATGTCGAGCCGCAGCGCCTCCCCATCCTCAAATAAATACAGCCGGCGCGAGCGCCACAGGCCCAGGTTGCGGGCAAACCAGCGCCTTGTATTGCTGTCGAGCTGAATCCTGGGGCGCGGCGCCACTGGACTGGAATTTGAAGGCATGCTCATGACATCCCGGCCCTAGGGCGCACGGCATTGGTTTATTTAGTCATAGCGAAATCGAGCTGCTCTGGCCAATTCCCCATAGGGTTGGCCACGTGAGCGCCGATCACCCCACCACGGCCGCCCAGGTCGCCAACGACGGAGCGACCGAACGCCCCGAACTGAAGCTGCTGCTTGTCGCCACCAGCTACCACCTGGCCAGCCAGGACCTACGCAACCTGATCCAGTTCCTCAAAAGCGAGGAGTGCGCTTTCAAGGTGAGCCTGGAGATCGCCGATCCGGGCCACCAACCCCAGCTGCTGGAGCTGCACCGGCTGGTGGCCACCCCGGCCCTGGTGAAGCTCGACCCCCTGCCCAAGCAGGTGATCGCCGGCAATGCCATCACCCAGAAGCTGCGCAGCTGGCTGCCGCGCTGGCAGCAGATGGAGGTGGTTACTAGCCTGGGCATGAGCCTGCGGCCCGCTGAAATTGATGGCAGCCGCACCAAGCGCGAGCTGCAGCTGGAAGACCAGCTGCTGGTGCTGCGCCAGGAAAACGAAACCCTGACCGAGCGCCTTGGGGTGCAGGAGCGCCTGCTGCGGATGGTGGCCCATGAGCTGCGCACGCCGCTGACGGCTGCCAAGCTCGCTCTCCAGAGCCACACCCTCGGCCAGATCGACGAGACCCGCTTCCGCGACGTACTCACCCGCCGCCTCGACGACATCCAGGAACTCTCCAAGGACCTGCTGGAGGTGGGTACAACCCGGTGGGAGGCCCTCTTTAATCCCCAGCGCCTGGCGCTGGGCAAGGTGGCCGCCGAGGCGATCCTGGAGCTGGAAAAACTCTGGATCGGCCGCGACCTAGAGCTGATCACCGACATCCCCGCCGACCTGCCAGATGTGTTCGCCGACCAGCGCCGCATGCGCCAGGTATTGCTGAACCTGCTGGAAAACGCCCTCAAGTTCACCCCGGACCGGGGCCGGGTGCACCTGACCCTGCTGCACCGCACCGACCAGTGGGTGCAGGTGAGCTTTTGCGACACCGGGCCGGGTATCCCCAAAGCGGAGCAGGAACGGATTTTTCTGGATCGGGTGCGCCTGCCCCAAACCTCCGGCACCACCTCTGGCTACGGCGTGGGCCTATCGGTGTGCCGCCGCATCGCCGAGGTGCACGGGGGGCGCATCTGGGTTGTGTCGGAACCCGGCGAGGGTGCTTGCTTCCACGTCAGCGTGCCGGTCTGGAGCGGCCAGGTCCAACCCGCGCTGACGCCAAGGGGGCCTGATCGTCGCGTCGCCCCCACTGAGAACAGGCCCTGAAGCGCTGCTCTCCTTGACGAAGGGTCCCCCTGCCCCGTAGCTTCCAATACATCAACGCCCCACAGCGTTGTGGCCTCGCCCCCATCGTCTAGAGGCCTAGGACACCTCCCTTTCACGGAGGCGACAGGGGTTCGAATCCCCTTGGGGGTATACATAAATCCAGCTCCTTTAATGCCCAAGGGGCAAAAGAGAAGGGTTATTTAGTTCAACTCTTGTTTGATCAGGAATACAACTCCTGTTTAATCAGGATTGGGCGGCGCGGCGTTCCGCCTCTCGCTGCACTCCGCGCAAGTTGTTGGCCAGGTCTTCGCGCAGACGTTGCTCGATCAAGCCAATCGGCATGCCGGGCCGGCCCTGCACCGTGAGCTCGTAGAGCAGGTGGGTGGTTTCACCAGTGCGGCCGATCTGCCAACAGCCTTCAAAGCGGCGGAAATCACCGCGGCACATGCAAAAACGCAGCTCGCCCGCCTCGATATCTTCCTCAATCTCGAGCTCCACCTTGGCGCTGAAACGCAGCCCACAGAACTGCTGGGTGCCCACCTGCTCCAAACCCACCCGATTGCCGCGGCGCCACAGCTGGCGGGAGGAGGCCAGGTTGGGAATAAAGCTATTGAGATTGGCGTAATCGGTGAGCACGGACCAGATCCAGCGAGGATCAAGCGGTAGGCGCAACTGCACCGCCAGGCGCCTGGTGCCCTGGGGCAGACGCTCCATCTCCTGCTGGATGGTGTCGAGGCTGCAAATGGCGGTTGGGGCGGAATTGGTCAAATCCGCAGGCCCATTCGACAACAAATCCGGCTCAGCCAGTTGGCCAGGCAGACCTGATCGGGCAAGAAGCTGCGCCAAGGACGCACGGCGTAAGTGTGCTGGGGCACAAACCTAGCGGTGTCTGCCGGGAATTCGCTGCGGCCGTGTTCCCTATGATCAGCGCGTTTTTGAGGGGACTGAGTCTGCATGCGTGTTTCCACCGGTCGCGCCAACCAGTCCGACAACCGGATGTTCACCGTCGTGGTGGAAGCCTTCGGAGTGAGAAGCCAGCGTCAGGCTGAGCGCCGCTTCACCGTGCCATTCGGCCAACTCCAGGGCCTGATGCAATCAATCGCTCAGACAGGCGGTCGCATCAGCGCCGTTCTCGCAGACGATGGCGCCAGCCCAGCACCCGCCCCCAAAGCAAACGCCGCTCCTTCGAAACCCGCTGCCGTGTCCCACGCCGACGTTCCCGTCAACCTTTACAAGCCGAAGGATCCGTTCGTCGGCACGGTGACCGATAACTACAGCCTGCTGGCGGAAGGGGCTATCGGCCGGGTGAATCACATCACCTTCGACCTCTCCGGTGGTGACCCCCAGCTGCACTACGTCGAAGGCCAGAGCATCGGCATCATTCCCGACGGCACCGATGCCAACGGCAAGCCCAACAAGCTGCGCCTCTACTCAATCGCCAGCACCCGCCACGGCGACAACCTGGAGGGCAACACGGTGTCGCTGTGCGTGCGCCAGCTCCAATACGAGAAGGATGGCGAGACGATCAACGGCGTCTGCTCCACCTTCCTCTGCGACATCGAACCCGGCGCCAAGGTGAAGATCACCGGCCCGGTGGGCAAGGAGATGCTGCTTCCTGAAGACGAGGAAGCCAACGTGATCATGCTTGCCACCGGCACGGGTATCGCGCCGATGCGCACCTACCTGCGCCGCATGTTTGAGCCCTCCGAGCGGGAGAAGAACGGCTGGCATTTCCGCGGTAAGGCCTGGCTGTTGATGGGCGTGCCCACCACCCCCAACCTCCTTTACGACGACGACTTCAACCGCTACGCCAGCGAGTTTCCCGAAAACTTCCGCTACACCAAGGCGATCAGCCGCGAGCAGCAAAACGCCAACGGCGGCCGCATGTACATCCAAGACCGCGTCAGTGAGAACGCCGAGGAGATCTTCTCCTGGATCGAGAATCCCAAGACCCACGTCTACATGTGCGGTCTGCGGGGCATGGAGCCCGGCATCGACGAGGCGATGACCGCCGCCGCCACTGCCAAGGGTTTGAACTGGGCCGAGTTGCGTCCCCAGCTCAAAAAGGCCGACCGCTGGCACGTCGAAACCTATTGATTTCGAGCCAAATCCGCTTCCCCTGCCCGCCCCCAAGGCGGGCTTTTTTTTGGCGAATCCCACACAGAAACCATCACAAAGTGGGGCAAGCGGTGGGCGACGGCGCCAGGCCCGTTAAACCATGGGCACCAGACAGGCATTCATGGGCGCTGTGCTCACCAATCCACTGCGGGTAGGACTCCGCCAGGAGCGGGTTATCCCGCCCCAATGCCTGGTTATTTTTGGGGCCAGTGGCGACCTCACCCATCGCAAGCTGGTGCCGGCGCTTTTTGAGTTGTTTCGCCAGCGGCGCCTGCCCAGTGAATTTGCGGTGCTGGGCTGCGCCCGCCGCCCCTGGAGCGATGAGGACTTCCGCGGCAAGATGGCCGAGGCCATGGCCCAAGAGGTGGCTGAGCACCGGGTGGCCTGGGAGCAATTTGCCGCCGGGCTCTTCTATGAGCCGGTGGATCTGGAGGATCCCCCTTCGGTGGTGCGGCTGGGCCAGCGGCTAGAGGGCATCGACCGGCTGCGGGCCACCCGCGGCAACCGCACCTTCTACCTGTCTGTGTCGCCCAACTTTTACGGCAGTGGCTGCCGCTCCCTGGCCGCCGCCGGGCTGCTGAGCGACCCGAGCCGCAGCCGGGTGGTGATCGAGAAGCCCTTCGGCCGCGACTACGGCAGCGCCCAGGAACTCAACCGGGTGGTGCAGACCTGCGCCCAGGAAAACCAGATCTTCCGGATCGACCACTACCTGGGCAAGGAGACGGTTCAGAACATCCTGGTGATGCGCTTCGCCAACACGATCTTCGAGCCGATCTGGAACCGCAACTACATCTCCAGCGTGCAGATCACGGCGGCCGAAACCGTGGGCGTGGAGGAGCGGGCCGGCTACTACGAAAGCTCGGGCGCCCTGCGCGACATGGTGCAGAACCACCTCACCCAGATGCTGGCCCTCACGACGATGGAGGCACCGGGACGCTTCGACCCCGAGTCGATGCGCAACGAAAAGGCCAAGGTGCTGCAAGCGGCGCGCCTAGCCAATGAAGACGAGCCCTGGAAGTGTTGCGTGCGGGGCCAGTACGGGCCAGGGGGATCCAGCACCCGACCAATCGCCGGCTACCGCCATGAGCCGGGGGTGAACCCGGAAAGCACCACGGAGACCTACGTGGCGATGAAGCTGTTCATCAACAACTGGCGCTGGCAGGGCGTGCCCTTCTACCTGCGCACCGGCAAGCGCCTGCCCAAGCGGCTCTCCGAGGTGGTGCTCACCTTCCGCGAGGCGCCCGTGCACCTGTTTGATGCCGCTGGCGGCGCCCCCACCCCCAACCAGCTGATCCTGCGCATCCAGCCAGATGAAGGCGCTGAATTCAAATTTGAGGTGAAGGCCCCCGGCTCCGGCATGCGCAGCCGGCCGGTGGATATGGCCTTCTCGTACGACGACAGCTTCGGTGAACCAAGCGACGAGGGCTACGTGCGCCTGCTGGCCGACGCCATGCTGGGCGACCCCACCCTGTACACCCGCAGTGACGAGGTGGAGGCCGCCTGGCGTCTCTACACGCCGCTGCTGGAACTGATCGAGGACGCCCCCTCCCAGCTGCCCGTGTACCCCTACGAGGCCCGCACCTGGGGTCCTGCCGCCGCCGACAACCTGCTGGCTGAAGACGGCCTGGCCTGGCGTCGCCCCTGATTTCTCTTGCCCTGACCCCATCCCGAGTCTGACCCCATGTCGACCCAGCTCACCCTCCAGGCCCCCCTCGCCCTACCCCCCGACCAGGTGCCCGGCTACCTGGAGCGCCTCTGGGATCGAGAATTGGGCAGCTCCCCCGGCGCCGCCACCTTCACCCTGGTGGTGTGGGAGGGCTCCTGGCTGGAGCAGCAGCTGGTGCGCTGCGGCCGGCTTGATGGACCAATCACGGGCCTACTCAATGAAACGGTGTTGGAGGCGGCCCGCGCTGCGGCGGTGAGCTGCGGCTTGCCCCTGAGCACGGCACCGATGGATCCCAAGCTGGCCTGGGCGCTCGGCCAGCTTGGCGGCAATCACCACGCCGAAGACCAGCGCGGCCAGTTTGTGGAAGGGGCGATCAGCGCCCACATGCCCCGGCGACTGATCACCCTGGCCCCCACCCTCGACGGCGGCCAGCCCTTAGAAACCCTGGTGGCCGCCTACTGCCCCCTGCCGGAGGAGGGCGCTGGCGGCTCCGCTTGCGGCGACGTGGTGGTGCTCAGGGGCGGCACCGGTGCCCTGCGCCAGAACCTCGATCTGGTCCAACCCCTGATCGCCCCAGACCTGCCCTGCTGGGTGTGGTGGAACAGCAGCCTCGATGAGGCCCCTGAGGTGATGGCGGCTCTAGCCACCGGCGCCCGGCGCCTGGTGGTGGATTCGTCGCTGGGGGATCCGCGCCGCTGCCTCGACCTGCTGGTGGCCCGGATCGATGCGGGCCAGCCGATCAACGACCTCAACTGGCTGCGGCTGCGCAGCTGGCGCGAATCCCTGGCGATGGTGTTTGATCCGCCCTCGCGGCGTGATGCCCTCAACCACGTGGTGCAGCTCGACCTCGACGTGGAGGGCTCCAACCCGGTGAAGGGTTTGCTGTTGGCGGCCTGGCTGGCCGACCGGCTGGGCTGGCACCTGATCTCCACCTATGCGGTGGATGGCGATGGGGTGGGCGATGGCATCGGCGCCGAATTCGAGCGCACCGACGGCCAAACCGTGCGCTTCCGCCAGATGCCGGTGCCAGTGGGCGTACCCAAAACCCACCCCGGCGCCATGGTGGGGCTGCGGCTGATCTGCCAAAGCAGCCAGGGCTCACCGCTATGCGTGATCCTCTGCTCCGAATCGGGCGGCTGCATGCGGCTCGAATCGGGCGGCATGGCGAGCATGGAACTGGCTGAAGAGGTGGTGCCCCTGCCCAATGAGAGCGAGGAGATGGAGATGGCCCGCCTGCTCTCCGGTGGCCACGACTCCACCAACCCCCTGCTGGCAGCCGCCGCCCCCCTCGCCGCCAAACTGCTGCCCTGAATGGCCTGTCTGATCGCCGCGCCCAGCAGCGGTAGCGGCAAGACCCTGCTGTCGCTGTGCCTGGCGGCCTGGGCCCGGGCGCAGGGCCTGGGTTTGCAGCCCTTCAAGGTGGGGCCCGACTACCTCGATCCCCAGCTGCTCAGCCGGGTGAGCGGCCACATCTGCCGCAACCTCGATCCCCTGCTGTGCGGGCCCGAGTGGCTGGAGCGCTGCTTTAGCTGGCACGGCAGCCGGGCCGACCTGGCGCTGGTGGAGGGGGTGATGGGCCTGTTCGATGGCCGCGGCCCCAGCAGTGAGGGCAGCTCGGCGGCGGTGGCGGCCCAGCTCGGCCTGCCGGTGGTGTTTGTGGTGGAGGCGTCGCGGCAGGCGGGCTCCCTGGCGGCGCTGGTGCGGGGCTTCCGCGACCATGGCCCACCAGCGGTGCAGCTGGCCGGGGTGGTGCTTAACCGGGTGGGCAGCGAGCGCCACCACGCCCTGCTGGCGGAAGCCCTGGCCAGCATCGAGGTGCCGCTGCTGGGGGTGCTGCCGCACCACCCCAGCCTGGAGCTGCCCTCCCGTCACTTGGGCCTGCTGCCGCCGGGGGAGCTGCACGACCTCGAGCAGCGCCAGGAGCAGTGGGCCGAGCTGGCCGCCCGCCACTTGGACCTGAAGCAGCTGGTGCCCCTGCTGGCCCCACCAGCAGCCGAGCCAGGCGCCGAAAATCCGATCAGCTGGTGCCTGCGCCAGAGCTCCCAGCGCCTGCGCCAGAGCTCCCAGCTGCGACATAGCTCCCAGCCCCTGCCGGTGGCGATCGCCAGCGATGCGGCCTTCCATTTCCGCTATCCGGAGGCCGGCGAGCTGCTCGAGGCGGTGGGCCTGGAGCCGCGGGCCTGGAGCCCCTTGGCCGATGAGCCCCTACCCGAGGGCTGCCGAGCGGTGCTGCTGCCGGGGGGCTACCCGGAGCTGCACACGGCCCAGCTGGCGACGAGCCGGCGCAGCCTGGGCGACCTGGCCCGGGCTGCGGCGGCGGGGCTGCCGCTGGTGGCCGAATGCGGCGGCCTGCTGCTGCTGGGCGAGCAGCTGGCCGATGGCGAGGGGCAGCTGCAGCCGATGGCTGGCGTGCTGCCTTTCAAGGCCCGCAAAGGCGCCCTGAGCCTGGGCTATCGCACGGCTACCGCCACGGCCAATGGCTTGCTGGTGCGGCCGGGTGAGAGCTTTTGCGGCCATGAATTTCACCGCTGGCAACTGGAGCCTCTGCAGAACTGCGACAACTCTGTGGCAGCCGGCGACGGGCTGTGGCAGCTTGACGGCTGGGGGACCGTAACCCGGAGCGAAGGATGGACAGCGCCGAACGTGCACGCCAGCTGGCTGCACCTCCACTGGGCTGGATGCCCGGTGATTCCCTCACGCCTGGCAGCCGCAGCCGCGCGCGCCGCGCCGCTGCCGACGAGCGCCGCTTCGTGCAGCCCCACGAACCCCGGCCCCAGATCCAGCAAGAACGCTGGCGTTTGATCGTGCGCGGCCAGGTGCATGGGGTGGGCTACCGGGCCGCCTGCAAGCTGCGGGCCCAGGATCTTGGCCTGAGCGGCTGGGTGCGCAACTGCTCCGATGGTTCGGTGGAGATAGAAGCTGAGGGCTGCCCGCAGGAGCTCACCGAGCTGCGGCTGTGGTGCGAGAAGGGCCCGGCTGAAGCGGTGGTGAACAGCGTGGCTAGCAGCCAGGTAGCCGCCGCCGGCACCGACTGGTTTGAGGTGCGCCGCTGAAATGGCTCAGCTGAACACCCCTCCCCAGCTCGAACTGTGGCTGCTGCGCCATGGGATGACCAGCTGGGCCCGCGACGGGCGCCACACCGGCCGCACCGACCTGCCCCTACTGCCGGAGGGTGAAGCGCAGGCCCGGGACCTAGCGCCAGGGCTGGCGAGCCAGCGCTTTGCGGCGGTGCTGGTGAGTCCGCTGCAGCGGGCCCAGCGCACCGCCGAGCTGGCGGGCCTGGCGGAGGGCGCCCAGATCTGCCCCGACCTGCAGGAGTGGGACTACGGCCGCTACGAGGGCATCACCACCGCCGAGATCCGCGCCCAGGTGCCCGACTGGAGCGTATGGAGCCATGGCTGCCCAGACGGTGAAAGCTGCCCCCAGGTGGAGGCGCGCTGCCAGAGAGTGATCGCCCTGGCTGAATCCCTGGCCTCCCCCCAGACCCCAGCGGTGGCGCTGGTAGCCCACGGCCATATCTTGCGCAGCCTGGCGGGCACCTGGCTGGGGCTGGGGGCTGCAGGCGGGGCCCTGTTCAACCTGAATACGGCCACGCTGTCGGTGCTCGGCCACGAGCGGGAACGACGCACGGTCGTGCGCTGGAATGCCCAGGTAACGACCCCACCATGAGTACCAACCTGCTCGGCGAGCTATCAGCTTTTGGTTTGGCGATCGGCTTTTCGCCGCTGCACATCGGCCTGCTGCTGCTGCTCCTGCTCGGCCCCAAGCCGCTGCAGCGGGGCGGGCTGTTTGTGGCTGCCTGGCTGGTCACCGCCGCCCTGGCCATAACCCTGCTGCTCACGGTGGGCCACAGCCTGCTGCTGAGCATGGACAAGGGCAGTGACCACCTCACCGGCCTCGACCTACTGGCCGCCGGCGCCCTGCTGGGGCTGGGGGTGAAGGAGCTGCTGAATAAAAATGAAGAGGGTGCGGGGCCGCCGGGCTGGACGCGCCGCCTCGATCAGTTCTGTGCCCTGCCCCTGCCGCTGCTGCTGGCCATCAGTGCCGGCCTGCAGGTGGCCAGCCCCGACGATCTGTTTCTGTTTGCCAAGTCCGCCAGCAGCCTGCTGTCAGCGGGGCTCGGCCGCGGCCAGGAGCTGCTGGCCACTGGGATATTCAGCCTGGTGAGCGCCAGCCTGCTGCTGCTGCCGCTGCTGGCCCTGCTGCTGGCTGGCCCAGAGCGCATGCTGCCCCTGCTGGAGCGGGGCAAGCAGTGGCTGTTCGCCAAGGGCGACCTACTGGTGGGCCTGGTGAGCGTGGCCCTGGCGGTGTATCTGGGCTGGCAGGGCATCGAGGGCCTGCGGCTGGCCTGAGAGGCCAGCGCAATCAGCCATCCGCCTGCAACCAGTCGCTCCAGAGCTGCTGGTCGGCGAGGGCGCTGGGGCCACCACCTGGCGCGCCGGCCTGGAGGGTGACCGCCTGGCTGGCCCGGCTCACGGCCACATACACCAGCTGGCGGCGCAGCACGGTGTCGCTGGGCCAGAAGACATCGCCATCCACAAACACCTCGGAAAAAGTGCTGCCCTGGCTGCGATGCACGGTGAGAACGGCGGCCGGACCGAGGGAGGCAAAGGCATCTCGCACCAGGAAAAAACGGCGCCACAGCCCCTTGCCGTCCTGCTTGCCGGCGTCCTTGGCCTGTTGGCGTAGGCGGGCCAACACAGCCTCGAGGGCGATCCGGGCCGCCGAGCCCAGGGGCGGCAGTAGCCGCAGGCTCAGCTGGCTATCGCCGGCCTCCACCCGGGCGGTGAGGGTATCGATCACCGGCGCATCAGGCACGCCGAAGTCGGCCAGATCGCAGCGTTCGGGGATTACATCGCGCACCACCAGCTCCCGGTTGGAGCCCAGCAGCATGTCGGGCTCCTCGGCGGCGTCCTCGCCCTCGCGGCAAGCGGGGGCCATCACGGCAGCGCGGGTGATCAGCACCTCACCTGGCAGCACCGGCAGCTGGTCGGCCATTTCGCCGTGCAGGGCGCGGCGGGCGATCGGCACCAGCTGCTCGAGGGAGCGGTTTGTGTAGCAGAGGATGCGGGCTAGGTCGGGGTTGTCGGTTTCGGCGCTGCGGCGCAGGGCTGCCTGGGCGGCCTCGAGCCACTCACGCCGGTCCAGCAGGGCCACCTGACCGCTGGCATTGCGGATCGGTGGCAGCGGCGGCGGGCGGCGGCAGGGCAGGTCGCCCTGGCGCAACCCCGAGGCCAGGCGCAGCACCGGCCCCTGGTGGCGCACCACCTGGCGCAGCTCAGCCCGGCTGGCCCGGCCCAGGCTGAACACCGGGCTAACGGGTTCACCAACCGGCGGCAACTGGGCCGGATCGCCCACAAACACCAGCCGGGTGCGAAAAGGGTGGGCGCAGCGCAAGCTGATCTCCAGCAGGGTGGAGTCCACCATCGAGGCCTCATCGATCAGCACCAGGCCCAGGTGCTCGAGGGCGACGGCGGTTTGCTCCGTTTCCTCGCAGCGCTCGATATCGCGCTGGCGCTTGAGTTTCAGCCGCAGCAGGCGGTGAATGGTGGAAGGAAACCAGGTGGGCGAAAGGCCAGCCCCAGCCAGATAGGAGCGCAGCACACCCACGGCCTTATGGGTGGGGGCCACCACGGTCCAGCAGAGGCCGGTGGCCTCCACCTGGGCCAGAAAGCGCATCGAGAGGAAGGTTTTGCCGGTGCCGGCGTAGCCACTGAGCACAAAGGGCGTGCCATCTGCGGGCGCCGCCAGCCAATCGGCAAAAGCGGCGGCGGCTGCCTGCTGGTCGGCAGTTAGGGCCGCGGCTGAGTCGGGAGCTTCGGAGTCAACCAACCGCGGTGAACCAGCCCAGGCCCTGGGCCAGATGCAGCGGCGAGCCAGCCAGCACCAAACCAGGCAAGGCCACCAGCGGACCGATCAGGGCGCCGATCAGCACCTCCAGGCGGGTGTGGCCAAGATTTTCCTTGAGGGGCTTGGCGTCCGGTCCCATCTCATTGACGCGGGCGGCGGTGAGGCCGGCGGCGCGGCGCACGCCAGAGGCGTCGTAGAGCACCACAAAACAGAGCACGGCCGCCAGGGCAAACAGTGGCCCCTCAAAGCCCTGCACCCAACCCAGGGCTGCGGTGGTGCCGGTGAGCAGGGCCGAGTGGCTCGAGGGCATGCCACCGGTTTCCACCAGCACCCGCGGATTCCAGCGGCGATGCACCACCAGCTCAATCACCAGCTTGGAGAGCTGGGCGACGCCACAGGCCGCCAGGCCCCACCAGAGCACGCCGTTGTCAAAGACGCCTATCAGCACGGAGTTACTCATCAATTACTCATCGGTCGCGGCTGGTGATGTAGTCGGCCAGGGCCAGCAGGGGCGCGGCACTGGCCTGCCAGGGAGCCAGGGCGGCCTTGGCCTCGATCACCAGGGCATCAGCCCGCTGGCGCGATTCCTCCAGGCCCAGCAGCTTGGGGTAGGTGGTTTTGTCGGCGGTGAGATCCTTGCCGGCGGTTTTGCCAAGCACCTCACTGCTGGCGGTGACATCAAGGATGTCGTCGATGATCTGAAAGGCCAAACCAATGCCGCGGGCGTAGGTGCGCAGGGCGGCCAGCAAGTCTTCGGAAGCGCCGGCGATCAGGGCGCCGGTGAGCACACAGGCCCGCAGCAGGGCGCCGGTTTTGTGCAGGTGGATGTATTCGAGGGTGTCGAGATCGACGGATTTGGCCTCGCACTCCAGATCCACCACCTGACCGCCCACCAGGCCGGGGGCGCCGGAAGCCAGGGATAGCTCGCCCACCACCGCCAGCAATCGCTCAGCCGCCACGCCTGGGCTGCGCAGCGCCACCATCTCAAAGGCGCGGGTGAGCAGGGCATCGCCGGCCAGGATGGCGTTGGCTTCGCCATACACCTTGTGATTGGTGGGGCGGCCGCGGCGCAGATCGTCGTTGTCCATCGCCGGCAGATCGTCGTGGATCAGCGACATGGTGTGCACCATCTCAAGGGCCACCGCCGTGGGCATGGCCAAGGCGCTGTCGCCGCCTGCCAGCTCACAGGCCGCCAGGCAGAGGATCGGCCGCAGCCGCTTGCCACCGGCCAGCAGCGAATAACGCATCGCCTCGCGCAGGGATTCGGGCCGCTCCGGCCCCAGGGAGCCATCAAGGGCCGCCTCTACCCGCAGGCGGGTCGCCTCCAGATAGGCGGCGAAGTCAAAGGGGCTGGAGTCCGCCGCGGTCATGGAGCTTCGGCCAGGGGCCTCCGTGCTAGCGGGATTCTCTCAGGCGGGGTGGCGCAGGGTGCTCAAGAGCGCGCAACGTTGCGGCCGAGAGCGCTGGCTTCCATTTTGATGGTCTCCTTGATTCCGTACAACCTGTACAGAATCAGGGACAGCAGCAGAACATCACCCCCCCATCCTGTTCACCCCCTCGACCCTTATCAGCCCAGGGACCATCCAATCCCCGCTCAGGGCACCAGATCGCCCAGGCCGTGCTCGACACCGGCACGGCGGCACCAGGCCACCACGGTGTTTACCAGCAGCATGGTGACGGTCATCGGGCCGACGCCACCGGGCACGGGGCTGATGGCGCTGGCTAGGGGCTCCACCTCCTCAAAACGCACATCACCGCACAGGCCACCCTCAACGCGGTGGATGCCCACATCCACCACCACAGCCCCAGGCTTGACATGCTCGGCACCGATCATGCGGGGCCGGCCGGCGGCCACCACCAGCACATCGGCCTGGCGGGTGAGGGCAGCGAGATCAGGGGTGCGGGAGTGGGCCACGCTCACGGTGGCATCGGCGGCTTGGAGCATCAGCGCCATCGGCTGGCCCACCAGGATGCTGCGGCCCACCACGACGGCCCGCTGGCCGGAAAGGGCCACGCCGTGGCGGGCCAGCAGGGCCATCACACCAGCGGGGGTGCAGCTACGCGGCCCGGGCTCACCCTTGAGCAGGCGGCCCAGGTTGAGGGTGTGCAGGCCGTCGGCATCCTTCTCCGGATCGATCGCCAGCAGCAGCGGGCCCTCATCGAGGCCGGCAGGCAGGGGCAGCTGCAGCAGGATGCCGTCGCAGGCGGTATCGGCGTTGAGCTGCTGCACCGCGGCCAGCACTTCGGCAGCGCTGGCCGTGGCACTGAGGTGGGCGCCGAGGCTAGTGATGCCCACCCGGGCGCAGGCCTTTTCCTTATTAGCTACATAGACGCCGCTGGCCGGGTCGTCGCCCACCCGCAACACCGCCAAACCAGGCGGGCGCCCCACGGCTGCCAGTCGCTCAGCGATCGTCGCCTGCAACCGGAGTTCGATCTCACCGGCCAGCTGGCGGCCGTCCATACGGGTGGCCATGGTGCAGAAAGCGAGCACTCCTCCCCAGCTTGCAGTCCCGCCCGGCCTAGGGCCCGCTAGCGTTTTGGAATGGTGTTAAGGCGGCTGCGAACCCTGTGGCGGCAGCTATTGCGGCTGGAGCGCCCGCGGCATTCGCCGGGGGTTTGGCGCAATCGCGATACAGCGTCGGTGCTGCTGGTATGCGCCCTGGTAGCCCTGGTATCGAGTTGGCCCTGGTTGGTGGAGCCAAACCTGCGACCCGGCATGGAGGCGCCCTTCACGGCTAAGGCGCCGCAGGCGGCAATGGTGGTGGATAGCAACGCCCTGGAGGAGCGGCGCCAGGAGTTGGTGCCTCGCAGCACGGTGCAGATGGTGGATGAGCAGGCCAACGGGCAGCTGCGTCAGAAATTGGAGCAGGTTCTGCAGGCGGTGGAGCAGCAGGCCAAATCAAACCAGCAGCGCATCGAACCGGTGGCAATCACCACCGAGGAGCGCAACTGGCTGCGGGGAGCAGGGGGCACCCAGCTCACGGCCTGGGGCCGGGAGGTGCGCCAAGCCCAGCTGCGCATGCTCAGCCAGGGGCTGGCCGCTGGGGTGGCAGAAGGCCAGCTGCTGCAGGCGGCCACCCTGCAGCTGGAGCCCTTGGCACCGCTACCGCGGGGGCTGGGGGCACGGCTTTTGGCTAGCTCCCTGCAGGGCCACTCCAACCTGCGCAGTGATCCAGGCCTGAGCCAGCGACGCATCGAGGCGTTGATCACCCAGCAGGGGATACCCACGATCAAGGTGCAACAGGGAGATCTGATCACCCGTCAGGGCGACACGATCAGCCCCCAGGCCTTTGATGTGCTCGATTACTTCGGCCTGGTGAACCGGCGGCCGCGGCCCCTGGCCTGGCTTGGTCACTTCCTAGAAGCACTAGCCATGGCTGGCGTGCTGGTGCTGGTGCTGCGCCGCTGGCGGGCCTGCCTGGAGCCGCGGCAAGCGCTGCTGGCCCTGGGGGCCCTGCTGATGGTGCAGGGTTTTGCGCTGTGGCTGGGGCCGCTGGCGAGTCCGCTGGTGCTGCTGGTGCCCCCGGCGCTGCTGCTGGCCCAAGGCCTGGGCACCCCCTGCGGCTTGGCCTGGCTGGCGGCAGCCAGCTTCCTGTGGCCGATGCCGATCACGGCCCTGATGGCAGTGCGGCTGCTGGTGGCGGCAGCGGTGGGCAGCGTGGCGGCCCTGGCGGCCGGACGACAGCGCAGCCGGGCCGAACTACTGCAACTGGCGGTGCTGCTGCCCGGCGCGGGGCTGCTGCTGCAGTGGCTCTTATTGCAATGGGGGCTGCAGGGGCCGGGAGCGGTGGCCCGGGTGGACCTCGTGAGCGAAGCCCTGCTGCTGGGGGGGCTGCTGATGGCTGGCCTGCTGCTGGCGCCGCTGGTGGAAACCTTCTTTGGCTTGGTGACGCGGGCGCGGTTGATGGAGCTGGCCGACCTGCAGAGGCCTCTGCTGCGGCGGCTCTCGGTGGAAGCACCCGGCACCTTCGAGCACACCTTGATGATCGCGGGTCTAGCTGAGGAGGGGGCGCGGGCTATCCAGGCCGACATCGACCTGGTGCGCACCGGGGCGCTGTATCACGACGTGGGCAAGCTGCACGGCCCCCAATGGTTTATCGAGAACCAGGGCGAAGGCGCCAACCCCCACGACAGCCTTGACGACCCCTTCGCCAGCGCCGCCATCCTGCAGGCCCATGTGGATGAGGGGTTGAAACTGGCCCGCCGCTACCGGCTGCCGCGCCCCCTGGCCGACTTCATCCCAGAGCACCAGGGCACCTTGAAGATGGGCTACTTCTTGCACCATGCCCGCGAACGGGATCCGGGAGTTGCCGAGGAGCGCTTCCGCTATCTGGGGCCCACGCCCCGCAGCCGGGAGACGGCGATCTTGATGCTGGCCGATGGCTGCGAAGCAGCCCTGCGCTCCCTGCCGCCCGGCACTAGCGAAAGCGAGGCTCGCCAGATGGTGCGCCGCATCATCGAAGCCCGCCAGGACGACAACCAGCTAGCCGAAAGCGGCATCAGTCGGGCCGAACTGGAACTGCTGATCCGGGCCTTCGTGCGGGTGTGGCGGCGGATGCGCCACCGGCGGATCGCCTACCCGATCCCAGCCAGAAAGGCCTACAGCGCCTAGGGCGGCTCCTCAAATTGCTGCCAGGCCTCGAGCAGGGTGTAGGCGGCCAGCTTGCGCCGCCAAACGTCTACCGCGCCGCCCTGATCCGGATGCCACTGGGGCAGGTTGCGGCGCCAGGCTGAGCGCACCAGGGCCCAGTCACTGCCGGGTTCCACACCAAGTTCGGCGCAGGCCCGCTCGTAGGCATGGGCCGGGCGTTCCGGAGCAGCTGCAGCCTGCGAAACCGGCCTGCTCGGCACCGGCCGCACCAACACGGGCCTGCTGGGACTCCTCAGCAGCAGCCACAGGCCGCGCAGCAGCCCATTGGCAATTAGCAGGACACCCACCCCGGCGAATATCGCCGGCGACCAGAGCATGCGCAGGCTGTCGGCAGCGAGCTGGGAGTTGCCCTGCCCCCCATGCTGGCTGGCACCCACCAGGATGAAGGCGGTCAGTAGGGCAGCGAGGCCAAGACTGATTAGGCCGTGCAGCAGCGAGTCCAGGGCAGGGAGAATCCGGACCCTCATCGGCGCGGGGCGCGCAGGGACTGGAGCTTGCGCTCCAGCACGATCCCCGCGGGCACCAGGGTGACCAGGTTGGCCACGATCAAGGGGCCATCGCCTGTGTAAAACCCGTAGATGGCCCACAGGGCAATGCCGGCGGTAAACAGGCCGTACATGCGCAGGGAGATGGCGCTGGTGTCGCCACTGCGCAGGGTCTTGAGGGCCTGGGGGAAGAAGCTCAAGGTGGTGAGCAACGCGGCCAGGTATCCAAGGCCGCGCACAGCAGGACTAACCAAAGGAACTGCCATGGGGGTTGGGCGAGCGTGCCGTCAGCATGGGAGCTGGCACTCGATCCTGCCCCCACTCCCATGACATTGCTCAGCTTCCGCGAGCTCCAGGCCCAACTGCAGCCGCATTGGGGCCAGAGCACCGCAGCCCAGGGGCCGGATGTGGACGTGCTGATGGTGCCGTCGCTGTCGATGGACCAGGACCAGATCGACCTGGTGACCGGCGCCCACCACTACGAGGAGCGCCAGCTGTTTTCGCTGATCCGGCTGCGGGATCCGGGGGTGCGCATGGTGTACGCCACCAGCAAACCGCTGGGGGAGCTGGTGGTGGATGCGGTGCTGGAGCTGCTGCCGGGGGTGCCCACCTCCCACGCGCGGCGGCGGCTGCACCTGGTCGACACCGACGACGCCTCCAACCGGCCCCTCACCGCCAAGCTGCTGGAGCGACCGGCCCTGCTGGGGCGCATCGCCGAGCTGCTGCGGCCGGGGCGCAGCTTCATCAACTGCTTTGTGGTGAGCGACCTGGAACGCCAGCTCTCGGAGCGGCTGCAGGTGCCGCTGCTGGGCACCGATCCAGCCCTGGGCTACTGGGGCAGCAAGGCCGGCAGCCGCGAGCTGTTCGCCCGCTGCGGCGTGCCCCACCCCCCCGGCTCGGCCCTCACCCACAACCTCGACGACCTGTGCGAAGCCACCGCCGAGCTGTGGGAAGCCCACCCCGAGCTGCGCCAGTGCGTGGTGAAGCTCAATGAGGGCTTCAGCGGCGAGGGCAATGCGCCTTTGCCGCTCGAACCTCTGCAGCTGGCCGGGCTAAGCGGCGCTGAGCGGCGGCGGCGGTTGCGGCAGGCCCTGGAAGTGCTGCCGATGCCTGCAGCCAGCTGGAAGGAGCAGCTGGCGGTGCAGGGGGCGCTGGTGGAGGCTTGGCTGGAGGGCGGGGAGGAGCTCAGCTCACCAAGCGTTCAGGGCACGATTTATCCCGGCCCAGCCGGATCAGTGGGGCAAGCGGGCCAGGTGGAGGTGCTCTCAAGCCATGAGCAGGTGCTGGGCGGCGCCAGCGGCCAGACCTACCTGGGCTGCAGCTTCCCGGCGGCCGAGCCCTACCGGGCCGAGCTGATGCGCCACGGCCAGGCGGTGGGGGAGGCGCTAGCGGCAGAGGGGGCGCTGGAGCGCTACGCGGTGGATTTCATCGCCCGGCGCTTTGGCGATCGCTGGGATCTGCAAGCGATCGAGGTGAACCTGCGCCAGGGGGGCACCACCCACCCCTACATGGCCCTAAGCGCCATCACCAGCGGCAGCCTCGATCCAGCCAGCGGGCTGTATCACGCCCCCAGCGGCCCTTCCCTGCACTACAAGGCAACGGACAACCTCACGGCGCCGCACCTGCGCGGGCTGCTGCCGGTGGATCTGATCGACATCGTGGCTGAGGCGGGCCTGCACTTCGACCAGGCCCAGATGCGCGGAACAGTGTTTCACCTGCTGGGCTGCCTGTCGCAATACGGCAAGCTCGGCATGACCTGCATTGGCCGCAGCGCCGCGGAAGCAGAAGCGGTGTACGCCGCCACGGAAGCGGAGCTGCTACTGGGAGCCGGGCGGCTCGGGCACGAGGGCTCTAGCTGACGCCTTGGAGCAGCTGCTGGCGTTGCAGATCCTCGGGGAGCGACGGGGACGAAAGACGGTGCAGAACTGTCCAGGATTCTGTACAAGCTGTACGGAATCCTGGAGCGCACGCCTGGCGCCACAGGCTCAAGGGCCGCAGGGCTGAGTGGCTTGACAGGGGCGATCCGATCCGGTTGGTTGGAGGGAGTTCCAGAGCAGCCATGCAGCGGACGGAGGCCCTCTCCATCCTTCGCCTCCAAGCACTGCCCAGCACGCGGCAGGAGCTGTACCAGGCGATCCAAAGCACCAACCCCCAGCTGGACGGCTGGGGCGCCTGAGACCAGCCATGGGGCAGCGAACTGGGGCGGGCCTGGTGGCGGCAACCCTGCTGGGGCTTCTGCTGGTGGGCTGCAACGGCGCAGAACGGGACCGCCGGGCTGAGGTGGAGCGCCAGCGGGCGGCGGCGGTGGAACGGCTGCAGCAGCAGGGCGCCCTGGTGAGCCGCTGCCGGCGCCAACAAGCGGCGGTGAGCCAGCAGGTGCAGTCCCTCACCAGCTACAGCAGCGACCTCGGCCGGCTCAGCCAGCGCAGCTACGTGCCCCTGCCGCGGCCGGCGGCGCCCGACCCGATGGTGCTGGCGCGCTTCACCCGCGACGACCAGGAATTGGAGCAAGAGCGCTACCAGCAGGCCCTGGCCCGCTGGCGGAAGGCCGATGGGGCCGAGCAGCAGCGCTGGGAAGCCGGACAGGAGGCGCGGCGCCAAGAGTTGACGGCCCGCCAGTACGAGGCACGCCAGGCGCTCGCCAAACTCGGCGTGGCGGCCACGCCGGCGGCCCAGAGCGCCTGGAGCCGCTGTGATGGCCCGGCGCTCATGGCTGTGACGCAAGCCACCACCAGCTGAGCGTCAATCGAGCCCAACCAGGACGGCGCGGGCGCCAACAGCACCGGTTTATGACCATAAACGCATCGAAAGGGTCCAAAAATGATGAGGTTGCGCAGCAGCGCTAGGTTCAAACCAGAAACTTTTTCCCCCTTGGGTGAGACACCCCGCCGCTCCCGCCGGCCCCAACGCCGCCAGCTGTGCTGCCCGGCCCATCCGGAGCAACGGATTGAGGGCAATGGCAAGAAGTACTTCCTGCACCTGCTCACTCTCGAGCAACTCAAAGCCCGGGGCATGGCCGATAAGACCGCCAAGCTGGTGATCCAGGCCTACCCGGTGCTGGTGCTGAGCAACGAGTGGCTCGAGGAGTTGTTCTGCCCGGCGTGCGGCAGCAGCCGCTGGTGCCATGTGATCAAGCACGATCGGGTGGAGCACACGGTGCGCTGGGCGCCGCGGGATCTGTGGGAGCAGGTGGCCCATGTGGATCCGGTGGTGGCCAACCCAACGGTGAGCGAATTCACGCGGCGGGAATCGCGACGCCTCAACCAGAAACGTGCCGACGGCAAGCGGGTGTTTGACGCCGGCTGAGGCAGCGCAGGGCTGCCCCCGTCGTCGCCGAGGCCCCGAAAGTCGTCATCCATCGAGTGGAGCCGGGCCTAAAGGGTTCGGGCCAGAGGGGAAAAGACATCAACAGATGAGTCGATACGCAAAGAGGGCGCTAGTTAGTCGACCAGATCGTTTAAGCGGTAGCTCTACAACGGGGGCTGATCGTGACGATTGCCGCTCTAGGTGCCGTGGTGGGGATTCTGGAATCAGGAACCCTGGCCGAAATGATTCACGCGATGGGGCTGGATTGACCGCGCCGGCCTCACGAGCGCCACACACAGAACACACACCACATCTGTTTTATGAGCATAAACGCATAACTCAGGCAATAAAAATTTGCAACGGCTGAACAGCCCCACCCTTCAGCCTTGAGCCACCTCCACCGGATGGGCCGCCTGGGGCTGGCCCCCAACCTCACCCCGCTGCCACTCGGGCACCAGCTGGGCCAGCAAGTCGAGGGCGGCAGGGGCATCTTGGCGGCGAATGGCGACTTCCATGGCCTCGATCTGAGGCCAGAGCTGCTCGGGGGGCATGGCGCGTTCGGTGGCGCGGTAGATGAGGGGGTGGGTGGTGGGTTCGCTTTCGGCGTCGATCAGCAGTTCTTCGTAGAGCTTCTCGCCGGGCCGCAGACCGGTGCACACGATCTCGATGTCGCCCTGGGGGTGCTGGGCATCGCGCAGCGAAAGGCCGCTTAGGCGCACCATCTGTTTGGCCAAATCGACGATGCGCACAGGTTCGCCCATATCCAGCAAGAACAGGTCGCCACCGCGGGCGAGCACGGCGGCCTGGAGCACCAACTGGGCAGCCTCCGGGATGGTCATGAAAAAGCGGATGATCTCGGGGTGGGTGAGGGTGATCGGCCCGCCCTTGGCAATCTGCTCACGGAACAACGGCACCACCGAACCGGACGAGCCCAGCACGTTGCCGAAGCGCACCATGGCCAGGCGGGTGGCTGGTAGCTCTTGAGCCAGGGCCTGGATCACCAGCTCGGCCGCGCGTTTGGAGGCACCCATCACGTTGGTGGGGCGCACCGCCTTATCGGTGGAGATCAGCGTGAAGCTGGCCACACCAGAGCTAGCCGCAGCGCGGGCCAACACCAGGGTGCCGAGAACGTTGTTGGCCAGGCCAGCGAGGGGATTGGCCTGCACCAGGGGCACGTGTTTATAGGCAGCGGCGTGGAACACCACCTGCACCGCTTGCTCCTGCAGCACGCGGCTCACCAGCTGGCCATCGGTGACGCTGCCCAGCACGGCCACCAGCTGCAAACCGGCCGGAAGGCTGCGGCGCAGCTCCTGATCGATGCCATAGAGGCTGGGTTCGCTGCGCTCGAGCAGCACCAGGCGGCGGGGCCTGAGCGCCAGGATCTGACGGCAGAGCTCGGCGCCGATCGAGCCACCGGCGCCACTCACCAGCACCACCTGGTCGGCGATGCCCGGGCCGAGCAGCTGGGCATCGGGCGGCACGGCGTCACGGCCGAGGAGCTCTTCGATAGCAACCGGGCGCAGGGCATCAATGCGGGTGCGGCCGCTGGTGATCTCCTCCACCGAGGGCACCTGCAGCACGGGGATGCCGAGGGGTTGAAGATCGTCAACGATGCGGCGGCGCTTGCTGCGACTGAGGGAGGGGATCGCCAACAACACCTGATCCACATCGCCGCGGCGCTCGCGCAGGATCTGGGGCGGCTGAATGGCGATGCCATTGATTTCGCGGCGCCAGAGCCGGGGATCGTCGTCGAGGAACAGTTCCACGCTGTGGCTGCCGGCGTGGCGCAAGGCTGCAGCGAGCTGCACTCCGGCAGCGCCGGCGCCGAAGACGGCAACGCGGATGAGGGCGTGGCGGGGCTTGTTCTGGAGGCTCACCAACAAATCACGCAATGCGAAACGCACCGCGCCGGTGAAGCCCGTGAGCAGCAGCCAGAGCAGCAGCCAGCTACTGCGGGGCGGCAACGGCAGCCGCAGCATCACGCCAACGAGCACCAACAACACCACCAGCAGCCCATTGCGGCCAGCAAGGCGATATAGGGCCTGGCTACCCACATAGCGGGTGAGGCCCTTGTATTGGCCGGTGAAGGCGTAGAGCGGAACGCCGATCAGCAGGGCAGCCGGCAGCATCCAGAGGCTCTGGATGAAGTTGGCGTTGAAGGGATGGGCCAGGCGCAGCCAGAAACTGAGCCACACCGCCAAGGGAATGAAGAGGGCATCGGCGGCGATCAGCAACAGGCGGCGCGGCAGGGGGGCGAGCCGCAACAGTTGGGAGATGAGAGCGCTAAAAGTCATAAAAAAAGCCCCCGCCGCGGTTGCGACAGGGGCTCGGTGGGGTTGGTGGTGCGAGCAGTGTTCATCGTTCTGTACGGGCTGTACAGATTCCTGAACAGTGGTGATTCAGATGCTGCGGAACGAAAACCTCTGATATCTATTTGACCAGTCTGGTAACCAGTCAGAGGCTGGATGCAATGACGGTCTGGCCCGTACAGCACGCCAAAGCGCGCTTCAGCGAGTTGCGCGGCGCCTGCCAACGGGAACGCCCCCAAGTGGTTTCGCGGCGCGGCACCGAAGCCGCGGTCCTGGTACCCATCGAACAATGGCATCGCCAAAGTGCATCAGCTCACGGTGGTGACCCGCAATGTGGGCGACTTCAGCCACTTTGAAGTTCCCCTGCTGAATCCATTCACGAGCCGCACTGACCTGAGCAGATAAGCCGACTGGTCTGATTATTGCGGAGGCTTCGCCCCGTGACCTCACACCCTGCAGGGGATGCTGGGGGTAGATCGACGGAAACGACTCCCAGGATGTCGACTTAGGAATAACCCCGCAAAGTGAGTAATCAGGGCAAAGAGGAGTAGTACTCCGATTTGCTGATCGAGGGCGACGGCGCCGAGGAAGGGGATGTGGACATGGCTGTACGACGAAAAAAGAGTGATCAGCGCCAGCAGGCCGCCCAGGAGCAGGGTGATCTAACCCTGGATATCGAATAAGAAAACCCTACCCACGCCGAGCGCTCGCCGCTCAACTCATAATACACCTGTACTGGTCAGCAGGAACACAGTGCGGGGCGCAGATCAAGTAGTGCTTGCCCTCGCAGCTGCAAGCGCATCCCGCCGGAACAAGGGCCTGGGCCATCCGCAGCTGAAAACTCCCTAACCAGAGCGGCCTCACGACCTGCAGCCGGAACAACTCCTAAGCGGCTTTCACGAGGCCGCCGGCCTCAAGCGCCGCAGCCGCCCCAACCGCGACCTGAAAGCCGCGTTGGCCGGACCACCCCTAAACCCCACAATCCGCCCGCTTACGGGCAGCAACTTGGGGAGCCAGCCAGGCGCCAGTGCTCCCAGTGGCCCGCAAAATAGTGAGGCGCAGGGCATCCCGAAAAAGCTTGCGGCGTTCACCGGAGCTGGGGGTAGGCAAATCGGCCGGGCCAACGCCAATGCCCTGGCTGCCAAGGGCAATGCGGGCGAGGACCACGGCGCGGGCGGTGTGATCGGGATCGGTAGCAATCCACACCCGGGCACTGCAGGGCAAGGGCTGGTGGCGCAACCAGTGGGCGAGGGCGATGAACTGGGTGGCGGTGTCGAAGTCCTATAGCAGTTCCGGTGTGGGCTGAGGTGGCGGCGCACCTCTGGGGCAGCGAATTAGCAGGCGCCGGGGGGAAAGCCGTGTTGACAGAACCCCCACAACACCCCATCCGCCCGTTTGTGGGCAACAACCTCGGGATCCAGCCCGGCGCCTGTGCTGCTCAGCTGAATTCGCCGTATTCGAGAAGGAATCCGATCAGCCCTCGGAGTTGTTGGGTGTGTTCTGGGGTGGGGGAGAGCTGGTGCTGGAGCTGAACAAGAGCGCATCGATTTTGGAGTTGAACTCGTCGAGCAGATCGATCTCGCTCTCGAGCTGCCTCATCCGATGCTCGTGCGCGATCTTCCGCTTCTCGAATTCGTGCTCGCTCCGATCGAACTCGATCTCTCTCAGCTCGTAGTCGACAACGGGTCGCCAATTGAGCATCGCCAAGCAGCGGCGGAACCAGGGCAAAGAGGAATAGAACTCCGATTTGCTGATTGAGGGCGACGGCGCCGATGAAGGGGATGTGGACATGGCTGTAAGACGAGAAAAGAGTGATCAGCGCCAGCAGACCGCCCAGGATCAGGGTGATCCAACCCTGGATGTCGAACAAGAAAACCCTACCCACGCCGAACACTCGCCGCTCAGCCAATAATACACCTGTACTGGCAGGCAAGCAGGGGAGGCGCCCTCGCGGCCACTAGCGCATCCTGCCGGAACCAAAACCTGGGCCACCTGCAGCCGAGAACACTCAAACCAGCAGAGCCCTCACGACCTGCAGCCGGAACAACTCCCGAGCCGCTTTCACACGGTCTCTGGCTTATACCCCACAATCCGCCCGTTTGCGGGCAGCAACCTGGGGAGCCAGCCAAGCGCCGGTGCTGCCAGTGGCCCGCCAAAGGGTAAGGCGCAGGGCATCCCGAAGAAGCTTGCGGTGCTCGCTAGGTCTGGAGGGAGGCAAATCGGCCGGGCCAACGCGAATGCCCTGGCTGCCAAGGGCAATGCGGGCGAGGACTACGGCGCGGGCGGTGTGATCGGGATCGGTGGCAATCCACACCCGGGCACTGCAGGGCGAGGGCTGGTGGCGCAACCAGTGGGCGAGGGCGGTGATCTGGGTGACGGTGTCGAAGCCCTGGAGCAGTTCGGGGGTGGGCTGGGGTGGCGGCGCACCTCTGGGGCAGCGGATTAGCAGGCGGCCAGGAGGCTGGGGCAGCGCTTGGCCGATGCGATCGGCTGCGGCGAAGCGACCTGAGCCACCATCCAGCACCACCACCAGATCGCTACCGGCAGTTGACGGGGGAACTGGAGAAACAAGCGGAACAAGCCAGGGCCAGGCCAGCCACAGCCCTGCGGCCGAAGTTCCAAGCAACAGGGAAACCAACACCAATCGACGCTTCTGGCCAAAAAGCACTAGCGGCAAGCCCGCTTCACCACGGTTCGCACCACCTCGGCGTAGCTGGCCATCTGCTCAGGGGTGATGGTGCGGTGCACGAGGAACATCAGGCTGGTGTCGCCGAGCTCGCGGGCAACGGGCAGGCGCTCAGCTGGGGCCAAACCTGCATCCTGGAAGCACTTTTCGAGATAGATCTCGCTGCAGCTGCCGGAAAGGGCCGGATAGCCAGCTTTTGCGATCTCAGAAAGGATGCGATCACGGCTCCAGCCGTCAGCGAGGGCCTCCGGTTTCACGAAGGCATAGAACTTGTACCAGGCATGCTCGATGCCTTCAGGCGGCAAGGGAACCCGCACGGCGGGCAGATCGCCAAGGGCTTCAGCAAGCAGCAGCGCGTGGCGGGTGCGAGCAGCCGTCCACTCCGGCAGGCGCTGGAGCTGGATACGGCCGATGGCGCTTTGCAGTTCGGTGAGGCGGAAGTTGGAGCCGAAGCGCTCATGGACCCAGCGGAAGCCAGGGGGGTGCTCGCGGCCGAAGACCGCCTCATGGGTTTTGCCGTGGTCTTTGAAGGCCCACATGGCATCCCAGAGATCTGGGCGGGAGGTGGTGACCATGCCGCCTTCACCAGCGGTGCTGAGGATTTTGTCTTGGCAGAAGCTCCAGGCGGCCACATCGCCAAAGCTGCCAACGGACTGGCCATTGATCCGGGCAGCATGGGCCTGGGCGCAGTCTTCGATCACGGCAATGCCATAGGCGTAGTGGGTCTCCCTTGGGGTTGCCCTCGCAGCCGCCAGCGAATCCTGCCGGGACAAAAGCCTGGGCCGCCTGCAGCCGAGAACACTCCAACCAGCAGAGCCCTCACGACCTGCAGCCGGACCACGCTAAAGCGGCATTCTCAAGGTCTCTGGCCTACACCCGACAATCCGCCCGTTTACGGGCAACAATCTGGGGAACCAGCCAAGCGCCAGTGCTGCCGGTGGCTCGCCATAGAGGCTCAGGGCATCACGAAGAAGCTTGCGGCGTTCATCGGAGCTGGGAAGAGTAAAATCGGCCGGGCCAACGAGAATGCCCTGGCGGCCGAGGGCAATGCTGGCGAAACTACGGCGCGGGCGGTGTGATCGGGATCGTTGGCAATGAACACCCTGGCAATGCGGGGCGAGGGCTGACGGCGCAACCAGTGGAAAAGGGCGGTGACCTGGGTGGCGGTGTCGAAGCCCTGGAGGAGTTCAGGTGTCGACTGAGGTGGAGCGGCCCTGTGGGGCAGCGGACTAGCAGGCGATGAGGTGGCCTGAGCCACCTTCCAGCACCGGATCACTACCGCTACTAGACGAGGGAACCATAACAAAAACCGTGACAAGAAAGACAGGTTGGCCTCATCCGCTCCTGAATTCGTTACAAAAGTACGTAAGGGCATGGTGCGCAAATCAATGATTCGATACGGGCGACCCAAAAGGATAAAAGTTAGATTCTTCTACGGTCACTCCCGCTTGGCTAAACATAATGTATAAATACCTAGAATTGCTAATAGTGGAGCCGAATGCTGCTATTAAAGCAGTATCAACTAAAGTACAATCTATAAGCGAGCAGCAGTAGAAGATTATATAATTAATCCCAACAAGAATGGCACCCATGCCAGGCAACCCAAACTATTTATGCATAGAATGAAATGGGAATAAAGTACCAATGGGGAAAAAATAGGCACACACTAACTTCGCTCGCCCAAATAGCTTGTACAAGCCCGTCATCTTCATCCAAGGCACAAGCTAATCCAATATAACGGCCATCACCCGCCTATGAACTCTCATGATGTCTAATTCAAGTGGGAAGAAGACAAATGCGATTTGTCCCATGAGAACACGGCCCCAATTACATTACAATAAAATGACAGATTATGCAAAGATAAATTAATGCAAAGCTACCAATGCCTAAGCCTAGTCATTTTAACTACGCAAATGGGTTTCCATCCCTAGAAGTCACAATACGATCAGAACCGGGAGGTGGCGTTGGAACAAGAGCCTGTCGTCTTTGCGCTATCCAAATAACATGCTCAGGCGCATTAATGCTTCTCAGAATTTCATGGACTCCCAACAAGGCCTTTTCACGAGAGAATATAGCAATAAAAGTTAGGAAGCACAGCCTCAGATCTAACGAAAAAGATTGATTTTCAATATAAAGCAAACCCAGAAGGCTCTTGCTAGGCCGAATAAGTTGGTTGTAAGCAATATCAGGGTCAGGCTGGCCTTTCAGAATATCACCTTCATCAGAAAAGACAATGGAAGAAATATCAGTAATTCCAGGCTTCACGCGTAACAGTTTTTTCTCGACTGGCGTATAAAGATCGGTCTCACGTTTGACGTTTGGGCGCGGTCCCACAAGGCTCATATCGCCCTTCAAAACGTTCCAAAGTTGAGTCAACTCATCCAACTTATAGCGTCGAATGAACTGGCCCAGCGCCGTGATTCTGTTATCATTCGCAGCTGTAGAATCAATGCCTGATTTGTCGGCGTTAATGACCATTGATCTCAGCTTAATCATCTTAAAAGGCAATTCATTACGCCCTACACGAGGAGCAATGTAAAAGGGTGAATGCTTGTCTTGCAGCCACACCAGAAACATGACAGGCACCAAGACAGGGCTTGCTAACACCAACCCTACAGCCGAGGCCGTCAAATCGAAAAGTCTTTTTATCATGCTTTCTCCATCATTTTTATTGCTTGAGACACAATCATTGACTCTGTAGGGTAATAAGCCTTTTCAAGCACCCGTGACGAAGGGGCTGGAGAAAAAGGCAAAGTCACGCGAACAGGAGATTGTTTCAATGCACCAGGAGGAACACGTTCAACCACGCTTGCGATGACCTCACCTGCCATTCCACAAGGGCACCAACCACCATCAGCCACCAAAAGGCGGCCAGTTTTAGAGACAGAAGCAACGATACTGTCAGGTGAGAAAGGATTTAGAACACGCAGATCAATTACCTCAGCAAGAACACCTTGCAGTTGCAATTGTTCAGCAGCTTGGTTAGCAAGCCTGGTTGAATATCCTGAAGCCACAATCGTCAAATCTGTTCCTGGCCTCAAGCACTGCGGACGTTCAGAAGCTAATGAAAGCTCAGCGACTGGTGGTAGGTCATCCTCGAGATCATAGAGCCAGCGATCATCAATAAAGATCACTGGATCCGGACACAAGACAGATGCAATCAACAAATCACGCGCATCAGCCACTGTAGCAGGCATCACAACTCTTAGACCCGGAACATGAGCAAACCAAGCGTGCAATGCCTGGGAGTGCTGCGCACCTTGCTCCCCCCCGCGATTGATAATAGTCCGAATAGTAAGCCCAGGACTTGCTTGACCACCGACCATATGGGACCATTTTGCAGCCTGATTGACAACCGCATCCATGGCATAAAGCATGAAGTCCATGCGAGGGTGAACCACGATAGGCTTCATGCCGGCCAATGCTGCGCCCACTGCGGCCCCCGTACAGGCCGATTCAGAGACAGGAGTATCGATAACTCGGTGTGCGCCGAATTTCTTGTCAAGATCAGTCATTGAATTGCCGACATACCATGGGCTCCACAACCCTTGACCGATCACAAATACCTCAGGATACTTTTCCAAAAGATATTCGAATGCCGACAACATAGCATTACCGTAGTTATATCGCGTGCCAGTCATTGGATGGCTCCAATCTCGGTGAACACCCGTGAGGTCAAAGCGGAAAGAGGCGGGTATGGATCAGCCTGCGCCTTCTCCCAAGCGACGGCAACTTCATTGGCCATTTCCGCCTCAATAGCGGCAAGCTGATCTGCATCGATAAGGCCTAAAGCTTGCAAGCCTGCCACTAGGCGTGAAATCGGATCGCGCTTGCGCCATGCACTCACTTCATCGGCACTTCGATTAACACCTACATCAATGTCTTCGCGCCAGTCCACATGACCGTACCAACGGTAAGTAACAGCTTCCAAAAACCCGGGACCGCGCCCAGCTCGTGCATGACCAATCAGACGGGCTGCGGCTGCACGGACCTTGACCACATCGTTGCCGTCCACGATTTCATAGGGGATGTCGTTGGCGGCCGCGAAGCGGGCAGTCGCCTCCTTAGGTTGCCGGAGTGAAATATGCATATGGCTTGCGAATAAGTTATTTTCGACCACGAAAATCGCCGGAGCCATGAGCATTCTTGCGAGGTTGAGTGACTCGTGAACAACACCCTCTTCTACCGCTCCATCGCCGAGATAAGAGACACCAACATCACCGCAGTCCTGCATTTTTGCGGCAAGTGCTGCACCAACAGCCAGTGGGACTGTTCCCGAAACAATAGGGACTGACCCATAAAAACCATTGGGTTGATCCCAAAGGTGCATCGAACCTCCCATGCCTCGCGATAGGCCCGTGTCCTTGCCAAGTATTTCAGCAAATAAGCGACGCAGACTAGAGCCCATAGCCAATACATGTGAATGCGAACGGTGTGCACCGAACACTCGATCCGTCTTACGGAGCTCCGCGGAAACACCAACAGCAACTGCTTCCTGCCCCACGCCCAAATGAACCGGGCCACCAATCAATCCATCACGCCGTCCATCAGCCAAAAAGCGCTCAGCATGCCTTATTCGCAGCATCATTCGAAGTTGAGCGAGCAATTTCTCTACATCTTGCCCAGTGACATCAATTAGTTGCTGATGCTGAGCAGGATCAGCCAAATCACCAAAAGACCAGTCATTCATAATCTAGTTACCGTAAAAAGCGCGTATTACACTAATGATATAATCCACCTCTTCATCGGTTACTGCAGAATTCATCGGCAGCATCAAGCAACGCTTGAAAAAGGCGTCAGTTATTGGCAAATCAACCTCGAAACCAAGTTCCTTAAATTGGTGAACTGGCGTGCCAGCCCATTGGATGATCGTTTTTACTCCCTGCTCGTCGAGATGCGTGCGCAATTCGTCCCGACGATCAGCCTCCAATTCGTAGTTCTGATAAACGTCAAAATGACGTGAATCCGCGCCAGGTGCCGGGGGCAAAGTTAGCTCAGGCAAATCACCAAGCCCGGTCTGATAACGGGTAGCGACTGAACGGCGGCGCTCAATTTCCTGCGGATATGACTTAAGTTTATGGTCAAGGACTGCGGCCTGCATATTGTCAAGCCGGGAGTTGTAGCCCCATGCAACAACGCGCCCTTCGGCATTTCGGCCATGGTCTTTGAGCAGCGCAACACTGTTTGCGACTTCATCATCATTTGTGACAATCGCGCCGCCATCTCCGAAGCAGCCCAACAATTTAGCTGGGTAAAAGCTGATGGTGCCGAACTTGCCGAAGGTACCCGCGCACTGCCCATTGAACTTCGACCCCAAGCCTTGCGCCGCATCTTCAACAATCATGATGCCGTGCTTCTCGGCCACTGCCTGCAACGCGTCCATGTCACAAGTGCGGCCATTGAGCTGCACGGGCATGATGGCTTTGGTTTTGGACGTAATGCGCTTTTCCACATCGGCCGCATCCAGCATATGGTCAGCGCCGCACTCCGCTAAAACTGGCGTTGCACCAACCAAATGCACCGAAGCCGCTGTAGCGATGTAAGTATGCGATGGAACGATCACCTCATCGCCAGGGCCAATCCCGACCGCTCTGAGACCAATGATGATTGCATCAGTCCCGTTGGCCACCCCAAAGGCATGTTTGACACCCATGAATTTGGCCAGATTAGCGTCAAAATTGCGACACTCTTGTTGTTGAATGTAGGCACCACGACGGCAAACGCTCATCATGATTTCTGTCAATGCAGCCTCGTCACGCCTGAAGAGATCTGCATATGGGAAAAAAGGAATTAATTTCATTGAAGCTCCTAAGAAAAATAAAACATCAACGTCTGCTCAAGCAAAATCGTGAGCGACGATCACAAACTTAAAGGCCAAGCGTCTGACATCCAGCAATTGATCAATACGGTCAGATGCTGCTTTAGCGGTATTTTCATCTAACAAGCGCGCAACAACCGGCATCGCAAAGCTCAACGCACCAAAATAACGCACGTTTACACTTGAAAATCCTTCCCCAAGAGCCCTGATTCGCGCTAAGTTTGGCATGCGCTTTAAAGTACTCATTGACCTATTGCCACGCAAATAGTGTAACCAGCGGTTCATGCGGTAAACCGGGTTGTGATTGAGTGAGTCCACACAGATAAGCTTGCCTCCAGGACGTAATACGCGCCTGATTTCGGAATCGACCAGATACGGGTCGCCGTAACTCAAACTGCCGGCACTGGCAATGACATCAAAAGAAGAATCATCAAATGGCAGATTTTCCATATCTGCAACTTCCGTTTTAAGATTGCCAGAGACATTCTTGAATTGTAGCTTGAGCAAACTCAGGGAATTCGGAGAAATATCGCTCGCAGTGACTAGAGCCCCGGTTTGCAGTAGTGCCCAAGTATGCAAGCCTGTCCCAGCACCTAATTCCAGCACACGGTGACTAGGTTGGATCCATTTGGAAATCTTCTGCTCATACCATACATAGGGCGACTGCAAGAATACAGCCATAGTTTTCGAGCCCAAGGGGACCTCGTCAATCATTGATAATCCAGCCATTTGCAACTGGGCACGTACATCATAGCGCGCCCGCTCGATCAGCTTATCTTGTTCCATCATTGCGAATGCCTTCTCAGAGCAATCATTTCCAGATGTTGAACTAAGCTACCATAAACCATCTCGTAAGAAAATTTTTCGCAGTACAGGCTTCGCGCGTTGTTTGACATTGTTTGACGCAAGTCTTGGCTGGAAATCAATGCTTCAATACATCTAACAAGAGATGTCCCAGAGTCTGAACCATATCGCAAGCCAACTTTATGAGTTTCAATCAAGATCGCCACTTCGCCTCGCAAAGGGCTAAGGATTGGCAATCCCAATGATAACGAATCGATTACTTTATTCGGCAAATTTGTTATGAAATTATCAATATTTCTATACGGGATTAGGGCTGCCTGCGATATCTCGGCAAGTGCTTCAATTTGGGCCCGATCAACCCACCCCGGAAAGAATACATTAGGCAACCCCGCTAGCATCGCACGCAATTCTACGGAGAAGCCTCCGTCACCACAGATTACAAATTCTACTTTAGCGTTTCGCTGTGCGAAATACTCTGCTGCTTCCCGCACAGGCTGAAAATCAAAAACAGACATGTGGCTACCAATAAATACTAGTCGCATTGTGTGAGCATCCAACTTTATGCCCTGTGTGCTCCACCAGGCCAGAGCATTTTCCAAACTCTCTTTGCTCATTGCAGAAGAGGGTGAGGTCAATGGAAATATTTTGTCGTACCGTCCCATGCTCCGTCCCGCAAAATCGAGCGACCACTCAAGGAATTTTTCCGCCATTGCAGACAGTCCCGAAGCTTCACGCATAGCCCGTCGGCCTAAGTAGTAGTAAGGCCACAACGCAATACGTCCAATGCCTCGCAATTGTTTTGGCAGCGCTTCGAGAAAGAAAGATGGCCACTGGTCTTTTACATCCAATATGGTGGGAACATCTCGCAAATATAGCCAGCGGGTCAGCACAGCCGCTACCTCAATCGGTGGATACCCAATAAAAGCGACATCTGGCGTCGTGTCTTCTTGTTGCAGTTGTCGAGTAAGATTGAATGCCAGCACTGCATGATCCCATAGCCGACCCAAACCAATATTACGCTGATAGCCAGGACTAGAGATTAATCGAATCTCAAGTTGTTCGGAGATTTTGATGCGCTCTGCCTTTTTACTTCGATGACGTTTTTCTTGATGGAAGAAAGCTGAGCTCCACAAAACAACCTGATGCCCAGCATCAACCAGAGAATTGGCAAGATTCATAGCACGCATGGGACGCGGACTGCCTCCATCAGATTGAAGGGGCTCTCCTGTTTGAAAAAGCCAAACCAGCATAGTATTGCATTAATAAAATAAAATGGATTTAAAATAAATGACAAAGTGGAGGATCGTAAACGCACTACAGTGCTGGATTGCCTGCAGCGCAAGCAAAATAGTCAACCATAAATGCAAATCGTAGATAGTCGTTTGTTCAATAGATTTGGGGGTGACATAACTAAGGAAGCTCTGGAAAGCCACCGTGCGGCCAATCACCATGAAGTCGCTGGCATGAGTCTCATCCAGCGACCTGGATGCCCCCGCCCCGGCCCCCGGGTTATCCCGACCTTCCCTAATCTAATCTAGCTCACCCTCTGAGAGAGCCTTCTCCTTGCGTCTGAGCTCCTGCTTGAGCCGCTTGATCACCTTGTGGTCTTGGGGGGGGCGGAACCGTTCAAGCTTCTTCTGCTGTTTCAATGTGAGCACAGGCTTGTCGCTGGCATGCTGTGATGCTTGGCCAGCTGGCGGCCAAGCAATGCTGCAGCGGCAAGGAGGCCCGCTGCCAGTGGCCAAAACAGACGGACTGACTGAGCAGCAGCCCAGCCACCATCCAGCCCAGCATCGCCAGGTGACCCTCGTCGCAGACGGGGCTGTGTTGAGGGAGGAAGCCGGTGAGCTCAGCATGGAGCCGGGCGTGGGAATCCTCGCGGGATTGGTTTGGTGTGAGAACCCCAAGCTCTCATGGCTCCTTGTCCACCCAATGAGCTGAGACCCACTGCGGCGCAGAGGCTCCCGGATTTGTGTCCGTCAGTCAGAGAGAAGGCAAGCGCAGGACTGGTTATCAACGATTGAGATGCCACCGCGAGTGCGATTAGCCTCCGATCACACGCCGCTGGTGGCAGTCACATGATTCTCACGGCTGAGATGTGTCGGTCAGCCTGAAGAAGAACGATATGCTCCGAGCTTTGTCCAAAAATGATTGAGACTCAAAGAATAGAACAATACATTAAAGCGCATAATTTCAGAGTGATATTTCAAGAATCGCAATATCCACAATACGAAGCCCGAATATGTTTTCTGCGCACAATTATACGTTCATAAAGCGACAACCCATCCTTCGATCTGCGCTCAAAGCATTGCATAGACTTCATAACAATTGAATCAACAAAGGCAGGGTATAGCGACGAGTCATCTAGGCTCTCTGGATGATTAATAGATGCAAGCATTTCATGACTATAGAGACTGTTACTGGCACCATCCTGAAAAATGGATACAGGAACAGAAGCAAGTGAAGCATCCCAAGCAGTTGATGAATCGAAAGATACGAAGTGATCACATAGCAACAAACCCTGCCCGAAGTGATTCAAGAATTTAACTTTGCACCCAGACTGCAAGTGTTCAGATAGCAGTTTTGAGTAAGAATCCAAGGAATTGGAGCACTTTGGATGCCTGGATACAAGCAAAATTGGATTTACTTTATATTCATTAAAAGCAATAAATAAATCCGTTAGAATATTAGCTTCAAGCAGTCCAAGAAGCACTTCTGATTCAGCGCTAAAACCGGCCTGTACAGTAACAGCCAAAATGGGGGAAGATTCAAATTCATAAGTTGAGACTATAGAATCAAGACAATGAGGCTCAACAAAGAACCCGGGATATGTGCTAGAAGAAAGAGATAGCCCTGCCAGAGCCAAGTTAAGATATTTATTAGTACAGTTTAGATTCTCATAGACCACGGGAGACAGCCTAGAAGGATAAGGTGGTATAAAATTTAAACCTTGAGCAGATTTTGCCGAAAAGATATCATACATCCTCAAGGCAGGCTTTGTCCCAACCGCATGCATAACTTCAAAGGTCAGATACCCCTGACAAGCAAGTATGATTTTTAGATTATCCGTAAGAACTGAATTAGACGAAAGAAAGTAAAATGACGAACCGTCGAACGAAGAAATGTTAGCTTGAAGAGCCTCAAACACAACATTAGTAATACATTCTTTTGACTTTGAGACAAAGCAATAAAAGAGCTTAACGACAAGGAAGATATTTTTGGATTCAACAACGACCTTTAGAAGAAAAGCAAGAAGAGTAGTATCTGAAGTAGAGGAAGAAGGTAAATTTAAATCGACAGTTATTGAGGAGGTAGTGGATGGATCATAGCTTTTAATTATTTGTTTTACAGTGGATGAAGAAAAGCGCTCAGAATCATAAAAGATATAAGTAGACTTATCAAATTGATCAGAGGGATGGAACGGGAAAAGAGATTTAAGCAGGCGCAAAGAATCGCTAAAGGGAAGCAACAGTCCACGAGGAGTTGTTCGATTTTCACTCTGCGGAAAATTAATACTGGAAGAAAGATCTTCATAGCCTATAAAGGATGAAAGGCGCAGAAAATAAACGCATGAGTACTGTTCAGCCGAAAAATCAGACATCAAAAGCAGCTAGAGTACACGAAGTAATACATATGCACTTCCTGCAATAGACAGAAAGCGAAAGAGTGACAAAAGAAATAGATAAATACTTGTAGACAAAAGCGTTAGGTCAAACGAAAATAGCACTACAGCAAGGAGGCAGATATAAAATGCATTTAACAATGTAGCGATTCTAAACATTCTGCGCCAATAAATCCACTCCAAAAGCAACCCTGAGATAGCCATAAAAAGACTCGCAAACAACAGCAGTAAAACCGTAGATAAAGGGATAGACAAAAATAATGACTGGAAATAGGCAAAAACACCAAAATGGATTGATTGATAGAAGAACGTGATAAGTATTGCGACAGAAGAGCACACAATTAATGAGGGTATTACCTTTAGTATCTCATTTGGATTGTCTAATGAAATAATCTCTTGACGCCTTCGAGTGATTACAAAAGTGTCATATGTGTAAGTTGATAAACTGCTAATGGTTATAGCAATAAAGAAAGGAGAGATCAACTCAGATGGCAGTGCGAGATTAAGGAGACGATCGCTGTATGTCACTGGAAGATTTGAAAGATTTGAAATCCATGGCTTCAAATAAATAGCTGAAAAAAGGGATCTTGATTTATTAAGTACGAATCTTACAAGCATACGCGGGCTAAATATGGATGATAACTTTATATGAGGCGCAAAACGTGTTATTAGATAAGGTGACGCAGATAAGAAGATTAGAAACGCAACTAATGTACTGAACGCAGTAAATGCAATGAGAGCTAAGGCAACTTGAAAACTAGGAAGCGCAACAGATAAGAATTTCTGGTATGTCAATAAATAAAAAGAGAAAAGGATAAGAGGAAGCAAGTTTTTAGAAAGGGTGACTATACCCCATAGAACAAATGATTTTGAAACAAGTAGAAATCGATTAACCTCGTCATGGATTTTCTCAAAGCAGAAAAAGAAAAATGCAAGGCTGAATGGAATTACTTCAAGTCCTCTTGCCTTAAGAATGATATAGCTAATGCTAGAAGCAAATACTGAAATAAGAACTATAGAGACAAGCAAAGAATCAAGGTACTTAGACGAGAGGTCACGAAAGATATCCAGATCAAGCCCAGCAACATCTGATTGATATCGATATGCGTATAGTGGCATATGAAGGGGAGGAGATGATGCAATAGCGATGGCAGAAACAGAAAGAAGAATAGCCAGCTCTGATGAGTAACCTGGAAAAAAGGAAAAAGCCAAGAAAACAAGGAGTGGGCGCCCAAAGAATACAGAGATTTTTCCAGCAAGATATAAAGCTTTAGGCATGCCAATAGAAAGAAAAGTAATACTGCTCAATGCGGTAGCTGCCAGGAAAGATGTCACCCTTTGGAAGCGTTTTATGCCTCCTTTGCCAAGGTTACTTGGAGGCTTGTTTGCTGGGTTGCTAATGGTTCATTTATCCATACTAAATCAGGTAGTTTCCAGCAACGAATTGATCTGCTCCAGCGTTTGGGATTTGCAATGCGGGCTAGCTCATAAACGCGTGACCGCTGGCGGCAGATCTCTATTGCCTCACCGCAATGCCTTTGCTGAGGCGTAACGAATTTGATGCCGCTATGGCGGTGTTGGTTGTTATACCAATCCACAAAAGAAGAAACCCATTGGCAAGCTTCTTCTTTGCTGCTGAAAGGCCGGTTGGGGTAATCAGGCCGGTATTTAACAGTGCGAAATAACGATTCGGAATAGGGATTGTCGTTGCTCACCCTCGGGCGGGAGAAGGATCAGAGCACCCCAAGCTCTTCTAAGCGCACCTCAAGGGTTGCCCCGCGCATTGACGTGCCATTATCGGCATGCAAGATCAACGGCTGTTTGCGTCGTCGGCTGACGCGTTCCTTGAGGCATGCCCTACTCACCAGTTGAGCTGCTAATTCAGCTGATTCAGATTGCTACTCGTCTCAGGCCACCACTTTTCTGCTCCAGATATCAACCACTAGGTAGAGGTAAAGCCAAATCCCTTTAACGCTGGTTGGCAGATAGGAAATATCCCAACTCCAAACCTGATTTGGGCCAT
>NZ_JAGQBS010000016.1:0-48827 GCF_024345755.1 Cyanobium sp. L1E-Cus
GGTCACCGCCAACCGCTTCTGGAGCCAGATCTTCGGGATCGCCTTCTCCAACAAGCGCTGGCTGCACTTCTTCATGCTGTTTGTGCCGGTGATGGGTCTTTGGACCAGCAGCATCGGCATCATCGGCCTTGCCCTCAACCTGCGCGCCTATGACTTCGTGTCACAGGAGATCCGCGCTGCTGAGGACCCCGAATTTGAAACCTTCTACACCAAGAACATCTTGCTGAATGAAGGTCTGCGTGCCTGGATGGCACCGGCTGACCAGCCGCATGAAAACTTCGTCTTCCCTGAAGAGGTTCTGCCCCGTGGAAACGCCCTTTAATTCCAATCTGGTGGTCGGGGGCAAAGACCTCGACTCCACCGGCTATGCATGGTGGGCGGGCAATGCCCGTCTGATCAACCTCTCCGGTCGCCTGCTCGGCGCCCACGTCGCCCATGCTGGCCTGATGGTCTTCTGGGCTGGGGCCATGATGCTTTTCGAGGTGAGTCACTTCACCTTCGATAAGCCCATGTACGAGCAGGGTCTAATCCTGTTCCCCCACGTAGCCACCCTGGGTTACGGCGTTGGTCCTGGCGGTGAAGTCACCGACCTCTATCCGTTCTTTGTCGTTGGTGTGCTGCACCTGATCAGCTCGGCCGTGCTCGGCCTTGGTGGTCTGTATCACGCCCTGCGTGGTCCTGAAGTGCTGGAGAACTACTCCACGTTCTTCTCCCAGGATTGGCGCGACAAGAATCAGATGACCAACATCATTGGTTATCACCTGATTCTTCTCGGCGTCGGCGCCCTGCTCCTGGTCTTCAAGGCCATGTTCTTCGGCGGTGTTTATGACACCTGGGCACCGGGCGGTGGCGATGTGCGCATCATCACAAACCCAACCCTCAGCCCCGGCGTGATCTTCGGTTATCTCACCCGTGCACCATTTGGTGGCGAGGGCTGGATCATCGGGGTCAACTCGATGGAAGACATCATCGGCGGTCACATCTGGATCGGCCTGATCTGCATCTTCGGAGGCATCTGGCACGCAATCACCAAGCCCTTCGGCTGGGTGCGTCGCGCGTTCATCTGGAATGGTGAGGCCTACTTGAGCTATAGCCTCGGCGCCCTCAGCTTTATGAGCTTCATCGCCTCGGCTTACATCTGGTTCAACAACACCGCCTATCCCTCGGAGTTTTACGGCCCCACAAACGCCGAATCCTCCCAGGCCCAGAGCTTCACCTTCCTGGTGCGTGACCAGCGCCTCGGCGCCAACATCGGTTCGGCCATGGGCCCCACCGGTCTGGGTAAGTACCTGATGCGCTCACCCACAGGCGAGATCATCTTCGGTGGTGAAACCATGCGCTTCTGGGACTTCCGCGGTCCCTGGCTGGAGCCCCTGCGCGGCCCCAACGGCCTGAGCCTGGACAAACTCCAGAACGACATTCAGCCCTGGCAAGTGCGCCGCGCGGCTGAATACATGACCCACGCTCCGAACGCCTCCCTGAACTCCGTTGGCGGCATCATCACCGAGCCCAACTCGGTGAACTTCGTGAACATCCGCCAATGGCTGGCGTCCACGCAGTTTGTCCTCGCCTTCTTCTTCCTGGTCGGCCACCTGTGGCATGCAGGTCGCGCTCGCGCTGCAGCTGCTGGTTTCGAGAAGGGCATTGATCGCAAAGCAGAGCCCACCTTGGCTATGCCGGATCTGGATTGATCACAAAGTGATCGTTGCTGGCCCCCACTTTCGAGCGGGGGCTTTTTTGTTGCCGCCCCGCCCCTATCTGCCTAGCTTTCGGAGAAATAAGACCTTTATTAATGGCCCGCCATTCAGTTCAAAACCTGAGCTCAAGATCACGGCTATTGGAGGCTGTTCTGCTGGCAACTGGTCTGAATATGGTTCCTTTACTGGCCCAGCCAGCCCAGGCCCAAGGAGCTATCACCTCTCCTGCTGCCGGTGTGATCTGCGACCAAGCTGGACCCACCTGCTACGACAAGCAAGGACCTTCCATCGGCCTAACACAGACCTACCTCGGCAGCATCGCTGCCAACCGTCTTAGCTCCGAGCTGGGCAACCGCCCCCAGGCGAATGACTTCCGACTGAGCAACGGAGCTGTTTGCGACTCGCGAGCGGCCACCTGCTGGAGTGATGGCTGGCAGAGGGCCCAAATGGCTCCCAACCTCACCCAGCAACTATTCGGCTCACTCCCAACAACAGCAAATCAATCCGGCGGCGGTCTCCAGGGTTTGCAAACCCCCCGTGCCGGAATCGTCTGCGACCCCGGCACCAGTCCTGTCTGCTACGACCAGTCCGGCCTATCCCTGGGACTAACGCGGGAGTACTTCGGATCCTTTGCCGAGCAAACCGCCCTGCGCAACCTCGCCGGCCAAGCACCGCCACGTCAATTTCGGCTCAGCAACGGCAGCGCCTGTGATCTCAACGCTCGCACCTGCTGGAGCGATGGCTGGAACCGTCAGCAGGTGAATGTTGCTCTCTCCAACCAACTATTCGGTAGTGCGAATGGGACTGGCGCTGGCGGTGCCAGCAGTACCCAGACCCGAGCGGCCCAATGCCGCATGACCCGCTGGTTTAAATCCCTGTACAACGGCAACTGTGAACTGCGGGAAAACCGCACTAGCAAAGGACGACTCCTAGAGGTGAGTCTTCAAGACGGCAACATTTACAGCGTTAGCAAGCCCAGGGGCGGCGGCTACCAGCTCAGCGATGTCAAGGGCAACTCCTGGCCGGTCAATGTCAATGACCAGGGCCGCAGTGTCAGCTTCACCTGGTCTGATCGGGTACTCACCGTGACACCCACTGCTGCCCCCAGTAACGGCAATAGCTTCGGCCAGCTGCTCAACAACTTGATGGGGCCTTGAGCCATCGCCTCAGCAACGGCAGGCTCAGGCCGATCACGTTGCTGAAGCAACCTTCAATTCGCTCCACCAGCAGCCCTCCACGCCCCTCCAAGGCAAAGCCACCGGCACATTGGAGGGGTTCGCCACTGGCTACATAGGCGTCGATCTCCGCCGCGCTGAGGGCAGCGAACTGCACGCGGGTCACTACCGCGGCCAGCAGTGGCCCGCCATCAGCTGCTTCTTGGCAGCAAGGAAGGAGGCAATGGCCGGTGATCAACTCACCCCAGCCACCTGCCATCTGCAACCAGCGCTGCCGAGCTTCGCCAGCGTCAGCGGGCTTGCCATACACCTGACCGTTGAAAACCAGCAGCGAATCGCAGCC
The DNA here is from genome assembly GCF_024345755.1 of Cyanobium sp. L1E-Cus. Lineage (NCBI taxonomy): Bacteria > Bacillati > Cyanobacteriota > Cyanophyceae > Synechococcales > Prochlorococcaceae > Cyanobium > Cyanobium sp. L1E-Cus. The sequence goes on from NZ_JAGQBS010000016.1 coordinate 3,216, forward strand.
AAGCACCCTGGGGCCCTGGGGCAGTTGTTGTGCCACGGCTTCGGCTTTGGCCCGGGCCAGCCGCTGCACGAGCTGGGCGGGATCGGGATCGCTGATCGACTCCTCATCAACGCCACTCACCTGCACCTGATGAGCGATGCCGGCCTGCTCCAGCAGGCGCCGGCGAGCTGGGGAGGCGGAGGCGAGCACGAGCATGGGGTCAGGGAGAATCCTTCTATGCAACACCGGGAAGCCGCCGCGATCGACCCCCTGCTTCAAAACAAACGCTCCCTGTCCAGGGCCAGCCAGGCAATGCGCTGCCTGCCATTTAGGCGGGCGTTTTACGTGGAGGTGAGCGATCGGGCTATCAGCGGCGGCGAGCTCTGCCGCCGGAACGACCTCCAGAGCCTTTGCCAGGGAGCACCGACGGCCGATCGGGTTGAAGCCCACTGGATCTGGCTGATCCAACTGGGGGTGCTGCGGCGGGAAGTGGATGGCCAGGGCCTCACCGAGCGGGTGCGGCTCACACCCATGGGACGCGAAGTTTTGGCCCAATGGCCTGGCGAAATTCCCGGCGCCAACGGCCCCATTCGCCTGCAGCACTGGCTTCGCCGCCACCGGCCGCGTCTATGAGCGCAAAAGCTGCTCAGCCGGCCCCAGCCGCACCCACCCCGCTGATGGTGCTGGGCACCAGTAGCGGGGCTGGCAAGTCGCTGATGACCGCTGCCCTCTGCCGGGTGCTGCGCCGTCGCGGCGAAACGCCCCTGCCCTTCAAGGGGCAGAACATGAGCAACAACGCCTGGGTTGATCAGGACGGCGGCGAAATGGCCTACTCCCAGGCGCTGCAGGCCTGGGCCGCCGGACTCGAACCACACCACAGCATGAATCCGGTGCTGCTCAAGCCCCAGGGCGACTCCACCAGCGAGCTGATCCATCTGGGCCAGTCGGTGGGGCTGGCCCGCGCCGAGCACTACTACCGCGACTGGTTCCGGCCAGGCTGGGCGGCCATTCGCGCCGGCCTGAGCGAGCTGCAGGCGGCCCATCCGGGGGGGCGCCTAGTGCTGGAGGGAGCGGGCAGCCCGGTGGAGGTAAACCTGCAATCCCGCGACCTCACAAATTTGCGCTTAGCCCAATTTCTGCGGGCCCGCTGCATCCTCGTGGCCGACATCGAGCGCGGTGGCGTGTTTGCCCAACTGGTGGGCACCTTGGCGCTGCTGCGGCCGGTGGAGCGGCCCCTGATCCGCGGCCTGCTGATCAACCGCTTCCGCGGCCGGCGTGAGCTGTTTGACGAGGGGCGCCGCTGGTTGGAGGCCCACACCGGCATCCCCGTGCTGGGGGTGATGCCCTGGCTCGACGAGCTATTTCCGCCAGAAGACTCCCTCGATCTGCTGGAGCGCCGCGGCCGCAAAAGCGGCGCCGAGCTGGAGATCGCTGTGCTGCGCCTGCCATCACTGAGCAATTTCTCCGATCTCGATCCCCTCGAGGCCGAACCAAGCGTGCAGCTGCGCTGGCTGACGCCGGGGGAACCATTGGGGCGCCCCGATGCGGTAATCGTGCCGGGCAGCAAGCAGACCCTGAGAGATCTGGCGGCCCTGCAGCGAGCTGGGCTGGGGCAGGAGCTGCGCAGCTACGTCGCCGGCGGGGGGCAGGTGTTTGGTATTTGCGGCGGCCTACAGCTTCTGGGCCGGGAGCTACTGGATCCGCAGGGCCTTGAGGGCGGTGATTGCGCCGCCGGGCAAGTGGTGGCCGGACTGGATCTGCTGCCGCTACGCACCCGCTTCGGCGGCCGCAAGGCCCTGCGCCAGCGCCAAAGCACGGCCCGCTGGCCCAGCGAGGGCTTGAGCCTGGAGGGATTCGAACTGCATCGCGGCCTCAGCAGCCCCATCGAAACCACCGGCCCCCTGCAGCCCCTCGCCACCGATCCCGACCTGGGCCATTGGTACAGCTTTGGCGAAGCGGGTGGTCTGGTGGCTGGCACCTACCTGCATGGGGTATTCGAAAGCGGGCCCTGGCGGCGCCGTTGGCTCAACCAACTTCGCCAGCGTCTCGGCCTGGCTGCCCTGCCGGAGAACCCGCCCCACCACAGCCGGCAGCGAGACGCCCTCCTAGAGCGACTCGCCGATGCCTTTGAGGCCCACGTGAACCTCACCCCCCTGCTGAGCCCCTAAATGACCGCCTCCGCCACCAGCATCCACTGGCCCAACGGCCACACCAGCAGCTGCAACGCCGGGTGTGACTGGCTAGTGGCAGCCCAGGCCGCAGGCTTTCTGATCCCCACGGGCTGCCTGGGCGGCAGTTGCGGCGCCTGCGAGATCGAAGTCAACGGCCAGGTGGTGCGGGCCTGCATTGCCACGGTGCCCGCCAGCCGCTCCGGCTCGCTAACGGTGGAGCTAGCCAGCGACCCCTACTGGTGACTGGCTGGGCTCAGAATTGCCTGGGCTTAGAACTGCCTGAGCTTAGGCCTGCCTGTGCTCAGGACTGAATCAGGCCTCCACCGAGCAGCACCTCACCGGCGTAGAACACCGCCGCCTGACCAGGCGTAATCGAAAACTGCTCCTCGGCAAACTCCAACCGCACCCGGTGGGGCCGCAGGGCTGCGATATCGGCGTCGGTGGCGGGCAAGGGAATCAGTCGGGCCGGCTCGGGTGCACTGCGGTAACGCACCTGCACCGCCAGCTCCATGGGCGCCGTAGGTGGCTCGATCGACACCCAATTCACCGCCCCCACCAACGCTTCGCCCCGGGCCGCCCCAGCGCGGGGAGCCACCACCACCTGGTTCATCGCCCCATCAAGGCGCACCACATGCAGTGGCTCGCTCCAGGCCACCCCCAGGCCCTTGCGCTGGCCGATCGTGAAATGCTCAATGCCGTCGTGCTCGCCCACCACCGTGCCATCGGTAAGCACGATCTGTCCCTGGCGCGGCGGCAGGTAGGCATCGAGAAAGGCCTTCATCGAGCCGTGGTGATCGGCCAGGCAGAGGTCCTGGCTCTCGGGCTTCTGGGCCGTACGCAGCCCATGGCGCTCCGCCTCCAGCCGCGTGTCTGCCTTGGTGAGCTCGCCGAGGGGAAACACCAGCCGGCCCAGGGCCTCCTGGGGGAGGTCGTAGAGGAAGTAGCTCTGATCCTTCTGGCCATCTAAGCCGCGCAACAACTGGTGACGGCCGTTATCGCTGTTAGCGCCATGGCGCACCCGGGCGTAATGCCCCGTGGCGAGCCGACCGATGCTCCGCTCGCTTTCAGCCCACTGGAGCATCGGCCCAAATTTCACCTCCCGATTGCAGCGAGAGCAGGGCAGCGGCGTCACGCCGGCCTGATAACCCTGCACTAGAAAATCAACGATCTGGGCCTGGAAGTGCTCGCGAAAATCCACCACGTGGTGGGGCACGCCGAGTTGCTCGCAGATGCCGGCGGCATCCACCAGGCCCTCGGCGCAGCAGGCACCCTTGCCACTCATCAGCCACAAGGTGAGGCCCTCCACCTGCCAGCCCGCCTCCACCAGCAGGGCTGCCGTCAAGGAGCTGTCAACGCCGCCTGAGAGGCCCACCGCAACGCGATGCTCCCCGGGCCAGGCCCGCAGCCGCTCTAAAGCGGCCTGGCCAGCGGGCGTAGAGGCAGGCGGCACAAAAGCGGAAGAAGCCACTGGAGCAGGCAAAGGGCAGACAGCTGGCGGGAGTACTCCCATCATGAAACCCAGATGCCTTAAAGGGGTTGGGAGAGCCGTCCGCAGTAGCCCCTTGGCCGGAACGCAATAGCAGCCACCTGCTGGTCAACAGCGCCCAGATGGCAGCGCTGGAGGAGCAACTCTTCGCCAGCGGCCTGCCGGTGGAAGCCCTGATGGAGAAGGCCGCCCTGGCGGTGAGTCGGCTGCTGCTGGAGCAGCACGGCGAGCGGCTGGGGCGCCATGGGGCGCTGGTGCTGGTGGGGCCAGGCCACAACGGCGGGGATGGGCTGGTGATCGCCCGGGAACTGCACCTGGCTGGCATCTCAACGGCCATCTGGAGCCCGTTTGGGCACCACAAGCCGCTCAGCGCCGCCCACCTGCGCCACGCCCTGTGGCTTGGCATTCCCCGGCTGGAGTCAAGCCCCGATCCCAGCGGTGCCGCCCTCTGGATCGATTCCTTGCTGGGCATCGGCCAGCGGCGAGCACCTGGAGAGGCGATCGAAGCCCTGCTGCGGCAGCGCCAGCGCCAGCGGCCACATGGGCTAGTGGCGATTGATGTGCCCACGGGCCTATGCGCCGACAGCGGCCAGGCCACCGGCTCATACACGGCCCAGGCCATCAGCACCTATGCAATCGGCCTCATCAAGACCGGCCTGGTTCAAGACGCGGCCCTGGAGGCTGTGGGGTCGCTGCACTGGGTCGACCTGGGCCTGCCGCCATCGCTGCTGCAGGAGCTTCCTATAAGCGTGCCCCTGGCTCTGGCGGAGCGGGATCTGGCGGCAAGGCCTAAACCCAAATTCAACCCGGCGGCATCGAAATATCAACGCGGCCGACTGCTGGTGGTAGCGGGCAGCGATACCTATCGGGGTGCCGCCAGCCTGGCCCTGGCCGGCGCCAGCAGCAGCGGCTGCGGCAGTGTCCGGGCCGCCCTGCCCGAGGCCCTGGCCGGCACCATCTGGCAGCAGCACCCACAGGTAGTGGTATGCCTCGATCCCCCGGCCGAACTCGATCCCCAGCGGCTGGATGCCCTGCTGGTCGGGCCCGGCCTGGGGGAGGCCAACTGCTGGCCCAATCCGCCGAGTTGGAGTGAGCTGCTGAGCTGGCAAGGACTGCTGGTGCTTGATGCAGACGGCCTCAACCGCCTGGCGGGGCCAGTGAGCCAAGGGCTCGGTCTGCAGGCAAGCCGCTGGCTCCAGCAGCGACAGGGGCCTACCTGGATCACCCCCCACCCCGGCGAATTCGCCCGCCTCTTTCCCGAGCTCGCCGGCAGCACCGCCCTGGAGGCGGCCGCCCAGGCGGCCATGAGTAGTGGGGCCTGCGTATTGCTCAAAGGGGCCCGCAGCATCGTGGCGGCCCCGGATGGCCGCCGCTGGCAATTGCTAGAAGCCAGCCCCGGTAGTGCAAGAACAGGACTCGGAGACGTGCTGGCCGGCTACGCCGCCGGACTGGGAGCGATGGCCCTGGCCGCCAGCGGCAACGCCGACGCCACTTGGCTCGCCGCGGCAGCACTGGCCCACGCCCAGGCCGGGCGACGGGGGGAAAACTCCGAGAGCGGTTTCACACCAATGCAGGTGGCAGAAAAACTGGCTCAGCTGTGTTGATCACAACACGGAAATCAGTAAATGTCAGACCAGGACAGGGCTGCTTCTGTGTTGTTTTGCAAGTGAAAGCTAAAGGGTTGCTGAAAACACCCTCATAGAGCCGAATTTGCCTCGATAGTCAATTCCTTCGATAGGCCACCAATGACCTCATCCCCGACGAGGGTCAGCGAAAGCAGCCGCCGTAGAAGTAGCGACCCGATTACTTGGTACCTGGCCACGATCGGGCGGGAGCCCCTGTTGACGCCAGCTGAAGAGATCGAACTCGGCAATCAGGTGCAAACAATGATGCGCCTCACGGAGGAGGGAGATCGGGAGCTCAGCGACTTGGAAAAGAAATTGATGCGCATCGGCAAGCGCTCTAAGCAGCGCATGATGAAGGCCAATTTGCGCTTAGTCGTAAGTGTTGCCAAAAAATATCAAGGCAAGGGTCTCGAGCTGCTCGACTTAATCCAGGAAGGTTCACTGGGACTGGAGCGGGCTGTTGAGAAATTTGATCCCACCCGTGGTTATAAGTTTTCGACCTATGCCTTCTGGTGGATTCGCCAGAGCATGACCCGAGCGATCGCTTGCCAGTCGCGCACGATTCGACTGCCGGTGCATCTCAGCGAGCGCCTCACCGCCATTCGCAAGGTGAGCCTCGACCTTGCCCACAAGCTCGGCGCCATGCCCAGCCGCCAGGAGATCGCCGAGGCCATGGCCATGCCGATCGAAGAGCTTGATGGCCTGTTGCGCCAGTCCCTCACCACCTCGAGCCTGGATGCGCCAGTAAATGGTGATGAAGGCCGCAGCTTCCTAGGCGATCTGATCGCCGATTCCTCCGATGAGGAGCCCCTCGACCGGGTGGAGCGCGGCATCCATCAAGAGCAGCTAGGGCGCTGGCTGAGCCATTTGAGCGACCAGGAGCGCCAGGTGCTGCAACTGCGCTTCGGGCTGGAAGGAGAGGAGCGTCAAACCCTGGCGGAGATCGGCCGGCGGCTCGATGTGTCCCGGGAGCGGGTGCGCCAGGTAGAACTCAAAGCTCTACGCAAGCTGCGCAATCTCACCCGCCGCACCCCCACGACGCTTTAGGGCACGGGTATCAGTCTTCCGCCCAGATGTAGCGAGTGAGCTCTTCCGGCTTGGGTTCGGGAGCCGCCAGGGCGAATTCGACGCAATCTGCCACTTCGGCATCGATCTCCTTCTCGATCGACTTGAGCTCCTCGGCCGTAGTCAAGCCCTGCTCGATCAAGCGGCTGGCAAGGGATTTGATCGGATCTCGCTTGGCCCAAAACTCCTTTTCAGCCTCTTCGCGCAGCTCGTCGGGGTCAGCCAGGGAATGGCCGCGGAAGCGATAGGTAAGGCACTCCAGCAGGGTGGGGCCCTCTCCGGCCCGGGCCCTCTCAACGGCGCGCTGGGCGGCGGCACGCACCGCCAGCACGTCCATGCCGTCCACCTCCTCACCAGCCATGCCAAAGGCAGCGGCCTTACGCCAGATCTCCGGATCGCTGGTGGCACGGTTGTGGTCCATACCAATGGCCCACTTGTTGTTCTCCACCACAAACAGAATCGGCAGCTTCCAAAGCGCCGCCATGTTTAGGCACTCATAAAACTGGCCGATGTTGCAGGTGCCGTCGCCGAAGAAGGCGGCAGTAACAGAGTCGCTACTGGCATCCCCTAAGGCATCGCGCTTATAGCGGCTAGTGAAGGCAGCCCCCATGGCCACGGGAATCCCTTCACCGATGAAGGCGTAGCCACCGAGCAGGTGATGCTCTTTGGAAAAAAGGTGCATGGAGCCGCCACGGCCCTTGCTGCAGCCGGTTTCCTTGCCGAATAGCTCGCTCATCACCTCGCGGGCCGGCACGCCGCAGCTCAGGGCATGGACGTGGTCGCGGTAGGTGCTGCAAAACCAATCGTGCTGCAGCTTCATCGCCTTGATCACGCCCGTGCTAACGGCCTCCTGGCCGTTGTAGAGGTGCACAAAGCCAAACATTTTGCCGCGGTAATACATCTCCGCGCACTTGTCCTCAAAACGCCGGCCCAGGGTCATGTCGCGATAGAGCATCAAGCCCTCGTCGCGATTCACCGTGGCAGGCACGGATGGGTAAAGGTTCTCGAGGCGCTCAGCGTGAGCCCCCACCAAACTGGTGACGTCGGCTGAACAGGTCGGTGCTCCGGAGGCTGATCCTGGTGCCGCCGCAATGTCGTGGCCCATGTCCGCCTGCGTCATTGCCCAACTGTACGAGGTCTGTTCCCGCAGCAGCTGACAATTTTTGCCACAACCGCTGACCCTGCCTACAGTCAGCCACCAGTGGAAGGCATGGATTGGAACTGCCGATCGATCATTTCAGGTTGCTCGGAGTCAACCCGAACACGGACTTGCAGTCCCTATTGCGGACCCTGCAGCAACGCGTCGACCGGGCGCCAGATAAGGGATTTACCCAGGAAACCCTGCTAGCCCGTGAGGAACTACTGCGCGCCAGCGCCGACCTACTCAGCGACAGCAGCCGGCGCCAAGCCTACGAATCCGGCCTGACGGCGCTGGCCGGCAGCGGGCCAGCGCTGATGCCCGCCCTTGATGTGTCCACCAGCAAGGAGGTGGGCGGCCTGCTGCTGTTGCTCGAAGCGGGTCAAGCCTTCGAAAGCTTCGAGCTCGCCTGCCGAGCCCTGCAGCCACCTCAGACGCCAGCGCTTGGGAGCACTCGCGAGGCCGACCTTGCCCTGCTAGCTGGCCTCGCCTGCCTGGCGGCCGCCGTCGACCTGCGCCAGCAACGGCGCTACGAGGCCGCCGCCCAGACCCTGCGGCAGGGCCAGCACCTGCTGCAGCGGATGGGCCAGTTACCAGCCATTCGCCAGCAACTCAGCGACGAGCTCGATGGTTTGCGGCCCTACCGAGTGCTGGACCTACTCAGCCGCAACCTCACGGCTCAAGCGGAAAGGGCCGAGGGTCTGACCCTGCTTGAAGAGCTGGTGGCCCGCCGGGGCGGACTGGAGGGTTTCGGTGACCCGAGCATGGGCCCAGAGGAATTTCAGGCCTTTTTTAAGCAGATCCGTGCCTTCCTGACAGTGCAGGAGCAGGTGGATTTGTTCAGTCGCTGGGCAGAAGCCTCTGCGGCTGCAGATTTTTTGGCGAGCACCGCCCTCACCGCCTCCGGCTTTGCCCAACGCAAGCCCGAGCGCATCGCCGCGGCCCGCGAACGGCTGGAGGCCAGCGGTCAAGACGGACTGCAACCGCTGCTGGCCTGCCTGCATCTGCTGCTTGGGCAGGTGGACAAAGCCCGCAGCGCCTTCGATCAGGGAGCCACCCCCGAACTGAAGCGCTGGGCGGAGCAGCAAAGCAGCGATTCCCTTGCCCAACTTTGCGCCTACTGCCGCGACTGGCTGGCGCGTGATGTGTTGCCCGGCTACCGCGATCTGGAGGCTGATCCGGATCTGGAGGCCTACTTCGCCGACCGCGACGTACAGGCCTATGTCGAGCAGCACGACAGCCCCTCAGAGCGATTGCCAGCGACCACCGAAAGCGCCTTTACCTGGGACATGGGCTCAGCCCCGGTTAGCGCGGCCCCAGCCAGGCCCAGCGGCGGCTTCCCGGAACAGGAAGACGAAGACGAGCAGTGGGACTGGGACGGGACGGCCTGGCTAGAGAGCCTGCGGGAAGCCTGGGATAGCCATGGTCCTGCCTCCTGGATGGAGCGCATGCCCCACTGGCAGTGGCAGCGGCAGCGGCAGTGGCCGTCGCGCCGCACAACTACCGGAGTAGCCGTGGCAGCCGGGGTGGCACTGCTTGCCATCGCCTCGTTAGTGAGGCTGCGCTCTCCCGCCCCCGGCCCGGGCCGCACTCCCATCGCGGTGCAACCGGTCGCCCCACCAGCTGTTCCCATCAAGCCCACCGCTCCCGTCAAGGCAACCCCTGCCGCCGAGCCCAGCCTGCCCCTGCGGGAGGAAGCGCCGAGTGAAGCCCAGGTGCAGGCCCTGCTCGAAGCATGGCTCGACGCCAAGGCCGCAATCCTGGCAGGCAAAGACAGTCGCATTCCCCTGGAGGTGCTGGCCCGGCCAAGCCAGCTGGATCGACTCGGATCGGAGCGCGACGCCGACCAGGCCCGCGGCGAAACCCAGACCATCAGCACCGACATCACCAATCTGGTGATCAACGAGCGAGACGCCAACCGCATCGCCGCCACGGTGGGCCTGAGCTACACCGATCAGCGGCTCAACTCCAAGGGGGATCCTCAAGGCGAGCCCAGCAAGATGGAGCTTCGCAACCACTATGTGTTTGGCCGCGACGGAGGTATCTGGCGCCTGGTGAGCTTCCAGAAAGCTCCCTGACCAGCCGGACTGGTTTTTACGATCGTTTGAATATGGGGCCCAGGCCCCAACCCCTGGCCCCGGAGTGGCACCGCGATGTTTGACGAGCTTTCCCAGCGATTTGAAGAGGCGGTTAAGAGCCTGAGAGGGCAGGCCTCGATCACGGAAACCAACGTGGAAGGCGCGCTCAAGCAGGTGCGTCGAGCCCTGCTGGAGGCGGATGTGAGCCTGCCGGTGGTTCAGGACTTCGTCGAGGAGGTGCGCCGCAAGGCCGTGGGCGCCGAGGTGGTCCGGGGCGTTAGCCCGGATCAGAAATTTATCCAGCTGGTGCACGAACAGCTGGTTGAAACCATGGGAGGCGAGAACGCCCCCCTGGCCGCAGGAGGCAAACCCGGCGCGCCCTCGGTGGTGCTGATGGCCGGCCTGCAGGGCGCCGGCAAAACCACCGCCACCGCCAAGCTCGGCCTGCACCTCAAGGAACAGGGGCGCAAGGCCCTGCTGGTGGGAGCAGACGTCTACAGACCTGCCGCCATTGAGCAGCTAAAAACCCTGGGCGCCCAAATCGGCGTGGAGGTATTCAGCCTTGGCACCGAAGCCAAGCCCGAGGACATCGCCGCCGCCGGCATCGCCAAGGCCCGCGAGGAGGGCTTCGACACGGTGCTGGTAGACACCGCTGGCCGACTCCAAATCGACACGTCGATGATGGAGGAGATGGTGCGGATCCGTCAGGCCGTGCAGCCCGACGAGGTGCTGCTGGTGGTGGATTCGATGATCGGCCAGGAGGCCGCCGATCTCACCCGGGCATTCCACGAGCAGGTTGGCATCACAGGAGCCGTGCTCACCAAGCTCGACGGCGACTCCCGCGGCGGTGCAGCCCTTTCGATCCGCAAGGTGAGCGGTGCGCCGATCAAGTTCATCGGCACCGGCGAGAAGGTAGAGGCGCTCCAGCCCTTCCATCCCGAGCGGATGGCAAGCCGCATCCTCGGCATGGGCGACGTGCTCACCCTGGTGGAGAAGGCCACCAAGGAGGTGGAGCTGGCCGACGTGGCCCGCATGCAGCAAAAACTCCAGGAAGCCAGTTTTGACTTCTCCGACTTTCTGCAACAGATGCGCATGATCCGGCGCATGGGCTCCCTGGGCGGGCTGATGAAGCTGATCCCGGGCATGAACAAAATTGACGACGGCATGCTCAAGCAAGGCGAGTTTCAGCTCAAGAAGATCGAGGCGATGATTGGCTCAATGACAGAGATCGAGCGCCAGCAACCGGAGCTGCTGGCCGCCCAACCCTCAAGAAGGCGACGCATCGCCTCTGGCTGCGGCCACAGCTCAGCCGAGGTGGACAAGGTGCTGGCCGATTTCCAAAAGATGCGCGGCTTCATGCAGCAGATGACCCGCGGCGGCGGCATGCCCGGCATGCCAGGGATGGGGGGTATGCCCGGAATGCCAGGGATGCCCGGCATGCCTGGCCCCATGGGTGGCAGTGGCAGTGGCAGTGGCAGTGGCGGTGGCGGTGGCGGTGGGGCGGGGCAAAGAGTTGCCAAGCCCGCCAAGAAACGCAAGGGATTCGGCCAGCTATGAGCACCCGACGGGGTACATTGCTTGTTTGGACACCTAGCGCAAGGCCACGATGATCAAGCTCCGCCTGAAGCGGTTTGGAAAGAAGCGGGAAGCGAGTTTCCGCCTTGTGGCCACCAACAGCACCTCTCGCCGCGACGGACGTCCGCTTGAGGAGCTGGGCTTCTACAACCCCCGTACCAAAGAGACCCGTCTGGACACCGAGGCGATCCGCACTCGCCTGGGCCAGGGGGCCCAACCCACCGACACGGTGCGCTCCTTGCTGGAGAAGGGTGGTCTGATCGAGAAGACCTTGCGCCCTGCTGAGGTCGTTGGCAAGCAAAAGCAGGCTGATGCCCGCGAAGCTGCAGCCAAGCAGGCTGCCAAGGAAGCTGCTGAGGCCAAAGCTGCCGAATCTGCTGCTGCCGCCGAAGCCAAAGCAGCTGCCGAAGCTGCTGCTGCTGAAGCCGCCAGTGCCGAAGAAGCAACTACGGAAGCCGCCGCTACCGCCGAAGCTTGAGCTTTCGCCCCATGGCAGAGCCAAAGGGGCCCACAAGCTTTGCCATTCCCCTGCCCAATCCTGCCGCAGCTCTAGCCCTGGCAGGTGACGCCGAATCATCCACCCTGCGCCAACTCGAAGCCCTCACCGGAGCTTCGCTAGTGCTGCGGGGGCTGGATTTGGTCATTCAGGCACCCCCCAGCCAGCTGGAGCGTGCTGCGGCGTTGGTGGAATTGCTTCGCCCCCTGTGGCAGGAAGGCCAAGCCATCACTCAAGTGGATGTGCGGGTAGCCCTTCAGGCCCTCGACACCGGCAGGAGCGCGGAGCATCAGCAAATGGGGCGCCAAGTGCTGGCCCGCAGCCAGAGTGGCAAGTTGCTGCGCCCGCGCACCCTGCGCCAGCAGTCCTATGTGGAAGCTATGGAGCGCCACGACCTCACCATTGCCCTCGGCCCGGCGGGCACTGGCAAAACCTTTCTGGCCGCCGTTCAGGCGGTGCGCATGCTCACCGAGCGCAAGGTCGAGCGGTTGGTGCTCACTCGTCCGGCGGTTGAGGCGGGCGAACGGCTCGGGTTTTTACCGGGCGATCTGCAGCAGAAAGTTGATCCCTACCTGCGCCCCCTCTACGACGCCCTGCACGCCCTGCTTGGCGCCGAGCGCACCGGTGCCCTGCTGGAAAAAGGGGTGATTGAAGTGGCCCCTCTTGCTTACATGCGCGGCCGCACCCTGGCCGACGCCTTTGTGATCCTCGACGAAGCCCAAAACACCACCACCGCCCAGATGCGGATGGTGCTTACCCGGCTGGGGGAACACTCCCGCATGGTGGTAACTGGCGATCCCACCCAGGTGGACCTGCCCTATGGGGTAAAGAGCGGCCTGCAGGAAGCGGCCCAGGTGCTGCAGGGGGTGGAGGGGGTGGCGATCTGCGAGCTCACCGCGGCTGACGTGGTGCGCCACCCGCTAGTGCAGAGGCTGGTGGAGGCCTATGCCGATCGCGATGCCACCAAGCTGGCGCCTGCCGTTAAAAGGCGATTCGATAGCCCGTGCACTGAGCCTGAGCCATGAACAAAGCAGAGCGCCTGCGCATCCCCGCAGAAATCGCCATAGCGGCTTTGGTGGCTTATTTGCTCGGCTACTGGTTCACAAATCTGTTCCCGGGATACCTACCCAAGATCGGCGGGCTTTGGTCGGCGATCTCAGCGATCGTGGTAACCCAGGCCACCCGCAGGGAGACAACCTCCTCAGCCTCGCTGCGAATTTTGGGTTCAGCCATAGGCGCCGGCACCAGTGCGATTTACCTGACGCTGCTGCCCTTTCACCCACTTGGCATGGCCGTGGCAATCTTCGCCACAGTTGCGCTCTGCGCAGCGATCAATGTGCCCAGCCATGGCCGCCTCGCAGCGATCACCGTGATCGTTGTGATGGTCACCGGCAGCCTGGATCCGAAGCTGAGTCCGGGGCTAAATGCCCTGCTGCGCTTGGCTGAATCATTCATCGGCACCGGCGTTGCGGTGCTCGCGGCGGGGCTCTGGCCTAGCTCAAACAACCAGGTCGATGGCGATTCCTGAAGCCCAGGCGCCAAACCTGAGCCCAATCCCGATAGGGAGATCCGCACCAACGGCAGCCAGCAGGGCCTCCCGTTGCCTGCAGATCACTGGCAGGATATAGAAACTTCGAAACCACTGGTGCGCCATGCCGGCCAGCAGCAATTTTCAACAGGCCATTCGTGAGGCCCAATCAAGCGCCCTAGTGGGCCCCAATGTGGTCAACATGGCCCTGCCCTATGTGGGCGGCGGCATGGTGCTCACCGCCGGTGGGGTGATGGGAGGCTTGGCCCTGATGGCCAGCAGCCCAGCCCTGTTCATGCCCCTGTTCTGGGTGGCTCTGATCGGCAACTTCATCCTGTTCTTCGTGGCCCAGAATGTGGCCCTGAAGGGCAACAACAACACTGCCCTGCCGCTGCTGACGGCCTACAGCCTGATCACCGGCTTCACCCTCAGTGGCATCGTTGCCTACGCCGTAAGTGCCGCTGGTGTAGGCGCCATCGGCACAGCCACCCTGGCTACGGGCATCACTTTTGTGGTGGCCTCAGTGGTGGGTCGCCGCATGAGCGACAACATCGGCCAAGCCCTGAGCGGCGTAGTGGGTCTGGGCATCCTCGGCCTGCTGATCGCCATGGTGGTGCAGATCATCGGTGGCATTTTTGCCCCAGGCGTTTTCAGCGGCGGCACCTTCGAACTGCTGATTGCAGGTTTCGGCACGGTGCTGTTCGTAGGCGCAGCCTTCGTCGACTTCTACACGATGCCTCGCACCTACAGCGACGACCAATATTTGGCCGGCGCTTTGGGGATGTATCTCACCTACATCAACTTATTTATCTTCATCCTGCGCCTGATCATTGCCCTCCAGGGCGGCGGCCGCCGCGACTGAGCTTCAATCCAGCAACTTCAGCGCCCCCAAAGGGGCGCTTTTTTTATGGCTGAGCCTGTGGCTTGAGCGGTGGCTTCGACGGTGGCTTGGGCAACGCCGTTGTCACGTCCCGCAGCGGATGGGTTGCACTGCCCCAACCAGCAAGCGGCAATTCAGGCGGGTTACCTGGGCTTAAGCGAGCAGCAGAGTTAAACCAAGCCAACATCAGAGCCCGCAAGGCCCCCCCGGACTCGCCCCTGGGCGAACGCAAATTGAAGTGATCGGCATTCTCAGCCAGCACCAGGCGATGGCCACTGGCGCCGCCCCGGGTCGCCCTGGCCATGGGCTCGATCGCCTCGGGCCCGGGCGGAACCACCCAGTCGCGGCTACCGCTGATCACCAGCACCTTCGCCTTCATGCTGGCGGCGGAATCGACATCAAATAGCAAGCGCATTGGAGGACTTACAGCAATGGCAGCAGCCACCCGGGGGTCTACCAGAGCGGCGCTGTCCGCCGAGCCCACGAAATTGCACTGCAGCACCCAGCTGAGATTGCGGGAGGGATCGCGCACCTCATCGCAGAGCCGCTGAAGCTTGGTGGTGATCGGCCGGGCCCCAGCCAGTTGCAGTGCAGTAGTTGCCCCCCAGGAATGGCCCGCCACCAGCACAGCCTGGGTGTTCACCGGTCGGCGCAGGACCAGACTGCCCTGGGCGGCGGCATCGATCACGGCCGACACGTCTTTTGGCCGCAGGGCCAGCTCAGACGGACTGGGAGGGGGCTGCTTGCCGGCCAGCATGGCTCGCTGCTGGCTTTGATCGCTGCCTGGGTGGCGGGGCAGCACCACGGTGTAGCCATGGCTAGCCAGGTGGGCTGCCCAGCCCTCGAAGTTGCTGGGGTCATCCCACAGCCCATGGGAAATCACCACCAGTCGATTTGGCGCCGCTCCAGATCCGGTTGGCTCGAGCACCACCAGAGCCAACGGCTCCGGGCGATGGCCAACGGCGATGCTTAATTCCTGGCGGGCAACAGACTGCCGCCCTGCCTCCTGCAGTGGTCCAGCACTGCCCACAGCGGGGATGGAGGCAATCAGCTTTTCAGCCGAGCGGCGTTGGTCTCGAAACCGCTGAATTGAAAATCCCAACCGGCCCAGCTCCACCGTGACGCTCTGGCCTGGTAGCTGCTCGATCACATCCAGCAGGGTGATGCCCCCCTTAGCGGCAGACCGCTCCATGGCTTGCTCAAACTGAGCCGGATCGAGCGGATCAGGCAAGCCATCGATGTCGCCTAGGGCCCCCACCAACAGGAGCACCTGATCAAGCAGCGGTGAACCCTGGGCCTGGCGAATAACCGCCTTGGCCTCAAAGGGCAGGTTTGAGTTCACCACGGCCTTGAGCCTGCGGCCAATCTCACCTCGGGTGGCACGGTCGAGCTCGGCCAGATCGCTGTCGCCGGCAATCAATGCTTCCGGACTGCGCAATTCAGCGACCCTGATGCTGAAGTCTGTCTCGAGCAGGGGCAGGCGCAAATTAATGGTTTCAATCGCCCTGGCCGGCGCCGAGCCCAGCAAGGCGGCGGCACCGATTCCCGTGGCCAGAATGGATAAAGCCCGGTGTCTGAAGGGGCGATTCATGGGCAGAAGCTACGGCGGGGCAGTTAAGTCATCTTGGCCCGTTTCAAGCCTCAGCCACAGCTTCGATTGCGGCGGCGATCGAGCTCCGCTGCTCGGCGTCGTAGCCCCAGCGATCTAGGAAGGCGACGTCTTCTCCCTGCCCGGCGGTCGCCGCCAGCAGGATTTCCAGCCGCTCCTTAACGGCCTGAGGCTCAAGGCTCCGCAGCAGTTCGGTGCAGCGGGCTTGCACCCGCTCCGAAGCCCCCTGCTGGCTGGAATCGCCAGCACGTTGATGGTGCAGGGCCATCGCCGTACTCATGGCCAGGTTGCGGACCGAGAGATCTACGACGCCCTCGCCTGCAAGCCGCAGCTGCAGCAGCAGGGTTTCGGGCAGGCGGTCCATTAGCGGGCAGTCGCCGGCCAGGCTCACAACAAAAAAGCCCCTGGCACCATCGCGGCTTGCCAACAGCTCAGCCACCCGGTCGGCCAGCACCTCGTCGCTGAGTTCACCGTTCTCCCAGAGGGCCAGCCACTGGGCCGTGATCTCCATGGCCTGCTGAAAAGTTGGTTCGGCAGCAGCAGTCATTGCGGTGAATAGGGCACAACCAGAGAGCCAGCCTATGGACTCTGCCGAGGCAGCAAGGGTGGCCCTGCCGGCTGCCAGGCTGGTGTTATGGAGTTTCCCACGACCATCCCGGCCCTACCCACGAGCCCTGAAGGCTTTCGCTCCGGCTTCGTGGCGCTGATCGGCCGGCCAAACGTGGGTAAATCCACCCTGCTCAACCAGCTGGTGGGCGAAAAGGTGGCGATCACCTCGCCCGTTGCCCAAACCACCCGCAACCGGCTGCGGGCGATCCTCACCACCGAAACAGCCCAGCTGGTGCTGCTAGATACGCCGGGTATCCACAAGCCCCACCACCTGCTGGGGGAGCGACTGGTGCAGAGCGCCCGCCGCGCCATCGGGGAAGTGGATGTGGTGCTGCTGCTGGTGGATGGCAGCGAGCCGGCTGGCCGGGGCGATGGCTTCATCGTGGAGATGTTGCAGCACTGCCGCGCACCAGTGCACCTAGCCCTCAACAAAAATGACCTGGTGGATCCGGCCCGGACCGAGGAGCTAGCCCAGAGCTACCGCGAGCTGGTGCCGGGCTGGCCCCTGCATCCGGTGAGCGCCTTGAACGGCGCGGGTACCAGCGAGTTGGTGGCAGCTCTCGCCGCCGACCTACCGGAGGGTCCCCACCTATATCCACCGGATGCGGTGAGCGATCAGCCCGAGCAGTTGCTGCTGGCGGAGTTGATCCGCGAGCAGGTGTTGCACCAGACCCGCGAGGAGATTCCCCACTCGGTGGCGGTGCAGATCGAGCGCATCGTCGACGACGGGCCGCGCACCGCCGTGCTGGCCACGGTGTTGGTGGAGCGCAGCAGCCAGAAGGGGATCCTGATCGGCAAAGGGGGCCGCATGCTTAAGGAGATCGGCAGCGGCGCCCGCCAGCAGATGCAGAAATTGATCGACGGGCCGGTGTATCTGGAGCTGTTCGTGAAAGTGGTGCCCAATTGGCGCCGCAGCGCCGCGCGCTTGAGCGAACTGGGCTACCGGGGGGAGTGACACCTGCTTAGCCGCACTACTGGCTAAGCCGAAGCAATGCAAGTCAACCTCCACGACGCCAAAACCAATCTCTCCCGGTATGTCGAGCAAGCGCTCGGCTTTCTTCAGGGGTCTGAGGTTCTGGACTGCGACCTCAAAGCCGAGCTGCTGCTCAGGCTGGCCATCGCCCCTGAGCGCCTGCCGGCAACGTTGCGTGGCACCCTCATGGACCGCCGCTTACCCATGCTGTACAGCGTGGTGAGCCTCTGGGAACTGGCCCTCAAAACCTCCCTCGGCAAACCTGGATTCGTCGTCGACGCTGCTCAATTGCGTGAGGGACTGAAGCAGCAGGGCCACCAGGTGATCTGGATGGGCGACGGCGGGGCAGGCGGCTGAGAGAATCACGCCCATGAGCGAGCCCAGACCCAACACCGCCCCATTTCCTCCCGAAGAAATCGGAGCCTTTCTGCGCTGTTGCGCCGGCGAATGGATGGGCCTGCGCAGCCAGTTCGCCCTCGGCGAGGTAAGTGCCGGCGATGACGACGACGACGGCTGGCACACAAGCGACCGCGGCGAGCTGGTGGTGGCCTTTCTCGAGGCCGAGACAGCTGGTGGGGCGGGCGGCCTGCAAGTGGGCCAGAAAGATGCGGTGGCCCAGCAGCAGCTGCACTTCGACGCCGAAGGTGGCTTCCGCAGCGGCGAACAGCGGGGCCGCTGGCAGCTCTGGCCCGACGGCAGCCTGGAGCTGGTGATCCCAGGTGATGGCCGGGAGGTGCGCGAGCGGATCTGGTTCACCAAGCCCAATCTGAGGCTGCGCTCCACGGTGGAAACCAGCGCTGATGGCAGCCCCGGCCGGGCCAGCTTCAGCTCCGAGATCCGCCGGGTGAGCCGGCCCTCCGTGCCCGCGAGCTGAGCTGATGCGCCTTGATGTGGTGAGCCTGGCACCGGAGGCCTTTGCGCCACTGCTGGGCCTGGGGGTGATCGGCCGGGCCTTTGCTGCCGGCATCGCTGCGCTCCACACCCACAACCCCCGCGATTTCGCCACCGACAAATACCGCAAGGTCGACGACGAGCCCTATGGCGGCGGCGCCGGCATGGTGCTCAAACCAGAGCCGGTATTTGCGGCGGTGGAGGCGATCCCGGTGCTGCTTCGGCGGCGGGTGCTGCTGATGAGCCCCCAGGGCAAGCCCCTGCAGCAGAGCGATCTACGCCGCTGGGCTAGCGGCTACGACCAGCTGGTGCTGATCTGCGGCCACTACGAAGGATTCGATGAACGCATCCGCTCCCTAGCTGATGAGGAGGTGTCGATCGGCGACTTTGTGCTCACCGGCGGCGAGCTGCCGGCGGCGGTGATCATCAACGGCGTAGTGCGGCTGCTGCCCGGCACCGTGGGTACCCAGGCCTGCCTCGAGGAGGAGAGCCACAGCGCCCTACTGCTCGAGCATCCCCACTACACCCGTCCCGCCAACTTCCGGGAGCTGGAGGTGCCGGCGGTGCTGCGCAGCGGCGACCATGGCGCCATCGCCCGCTGGCGCTTTGAGCAGCAGCAGCAGCGCACCGCCGAACGCCGGCCGGATTTATTCGGGCGCTGGCAGGCGCAGCAGCAACTCCAGCAGTAGAAACAGCAAACTTGGCTAAGCCTCCGGTTGCCGTAACACCGATGCTGCTCAGCACCACCTCCAGCCTTGAGGGCCAGCCGATACGGCACTACCTGGGCCTGGTGCACGGCGAAACCATTTTGGGCGCCAATATCTTTCGCGACATCCTGGCCTCAATCCGCGACCTAATCGGCGGGCGGGCTAGGTCCTATGAGGTCACTCTGGAGCGGGCCCGGGAGATGGCACTGCAGGAACTAGGCAGACGCGCTCGATTGCTGGGAGCCGATGCCGTTGTGGGGGTGCGGGTGGACTACGAGGTGCTGGGACAGGCGGGTGGAATGTTGATGGCTTGCGCCATCGGCACTGCCGTAAGGCTCGAGGCTGCTGGGGATTGGGCTGCTGGGGATTGGGCTTCTGGGGATAGGGGCCTTCCACCGCCGCCGCTGCCGCCTCAGCTCTGACCCTGCTGCAGGCCCCGCAAAGCCGTGAGTAGGGCTGCCGGGCTCTGGGGGTCCACCATCAGCACACTGCCTCCAGGCGCATGGGCCATCTGCTCGCCCATGGCCATCCAGTCGCCGGCCAGCAGCAAACGCATCGCCTCTGCTGCTTGAGGGTTGGCCTGCATCGCCTCGGCCAGCCGACTGGCCGCATCGGCCCTGGCCTGGGCGAGCAGGGTCTGCTGCTTGGCCTGGGCTTCGGCATCCAGCAGCAGGGCCTCCGCCCGGCCCCGGGCCGCATTCACCTGGGAGTCGCGCTCCCCTTCCGAACGCAGGATCGCCGCCCGCTTCTCCCGCTCAGCTGTCATCTGCTGCTCCATCGCCTGCTGCACGACCCGGGAGGGCTGGATATCGCGTAGCTCCACCCGCGTCACCTTCACGCCCCAGGGATCGGTGGCCTGATCCAGCTCCTTCATCAGCACCTCATTCACCTCCTGGCGGGTGGTGAAGGTTTGGTCGAGGTCGAGCTTGCCCATCTCGGCGCGGATCTGGGTGAGCACCAGGTTCACCATGGCTGCCTGCAGGTTGTCGACGGCGTAGTAGGCGCGGGCGTGCTCCAGCAGCTGCCAATAAACAACCGCATCCACCTCGATGCCGACGTTGTCGCGGGTGATGCACTGCTGGGGCGGGATATCGAGCACCCGCTCCTTAAGTGATTCATGGCTCACCACCTTCTCCAGCACCGGCAGCACCAGGGACAGGCCCGGCTGCAGCTGGCGGTCGTACTTGCCAAGGCGCTCCACCAGGCGCGACTGGCCGCCGCTGGTGACCTTGACGCTGCTAACTCCCAGCAGGGCCATCAGCACCAAGGCGGGCAGGGAGAGCAGAGCTTCCACGGCGGGAATCCGAGCAGGAGATGCCAACGCTAGTCAGCATGGGCGGGCTGAACCACCCACGCCCGCCGCGCCGCCATGGCTCCCGTGTCGCTCCTCTGGCTGCTGCTGGCCACCGGCCTGCTGCTGCTTGCCCTGGCGGGTGCTGAGGTGGATGGCCTGCTGCCGGCGGCGGTGGTGGCCCTGGTGTTGTCAGTGGCGACGGCCTGGCTACCGCTGCCGCCCCTGCTGCAGCTAGGGCTACTGGCGGGCCTCACCTGCCTGGGGGTGCTGGGTCTGCGGCGCTGGTCAACGCGGCAGCGACATCGCAGCCTGCCGCCAGCGCAAACCGCAACGGTGCTCAGTGGCTTCAACGGCAGCGAAACGGGTCGGGTGCGCTGGCACGGCCAAAGCTGGAGCGCCGTCAACCTGGGCAGCAGCCAAGCCCTCAGCCCGGGTGCGGTCGTGACCGTGCTAGGCCGCGAGGGCAATCAGCTGCAGGTGCTGGGGCCTGGGTGAGATTGGGTCTTGGTGTAGATCCAGCCCTAGGGGAGACTGGGACCAAGCACCCCCACTCCATGCAACTGCGCATCGGCAATGGCTACGACATCCACCGGCTGGTGCCCGGTCGGGCCCTGATCCTGGGCGGCCAGCGGCTGGAGCATCCCGCCGGTCTGGGGCTTGATGGCCACAGCGATGCCGACGTGCTGGTGCACGCAATCATGGATGCCCTGCTGGGGGCCCTTTCCCTGGGCGACATCGGCCTGTATTTCCCGCCGGAAGACCCGCAGTGGCAGGGGGCCGACAGCCTGGAGCTGCTGGAGCAGGTAGTGGCCCTGGTGATGGAGCGGGGTTGGAGCGTGGTGAATGTGGATTCAGTGCTGGTGGCCGAGCGGCCCAAGCTCAAGCCCCACATCGCCGCGATGCGTTCTGCCATCGCCTCCCGCATGGGGCTGGCAGCCGATCAGGTTGGCGTCAAGGCCACCACCAACGAGCAGCTGGGGGCTGAAGGCCGCGAAGAGGGCATCTCCTGCCACGCCGTGGTCCTGCTGCAAAAGCCGTGAGCCGCCTCTGGCAGTCCAGCTTTTCTAAGTTTGTGAGATCGATATTGCTTCTAGGGATGACCCTGGTGCTGCTCTCCAGCCAAGCCAGCCCGGTGCATGCGGCCTTTGCCGAGCCCGATGGCTCCTACGACGTGGTGGTGGTGGAACACCTGCGCCTGAAGGTACCGGCCGAGGGCCGCCAGGCCTGGCTTGAGGCGGAACGGGGCAGCTGGGAACCCTGGCTGGCCCAGCAGGAGGGCTTTCTCGATCGCCAGCTGCTCTGGGATCCCGTCACCGAGGAGGGCACCCTGCTGATCCGCTGGGTCGATCGCGAGCACTGGAAGGCGATTCCGCCGCAAGCGGTGCAGGCGGTGCAGGAGCGCTTCGAGCAGCTGGCCCAGGCGGCCACCGGCCAATCGCAAGGCAACCCCTTCCCGCTGGTGTTTGAAGGAGAGCTGCTGCCGCCATGAGCCGCATCAGCGCAGACCAGGCCACCTACGTGCTCGGCAGCCCGGAGCATCGGCTCGACCTTGGCCGCCGCCAGCGGCTGGGGATGGTGGAGGCGATCTGGGGCGAGCACAAAAGTGCCGAGCAGATCGCCCGGATCCTGGAAGAGTTGCATGGCTTAGGAGAGCTGGCGCTTGTGACCCGCGTCTCCCCTGAGAAGGCGGAAGCCGTGGCAGCACTACTTGGGCCGGAGCGAGGGGAGGCCTGGATTCTGCGGCACCATTCCCAGGCCCGCTGTCTCAGCGCCGGCCTCCTACCAAGCCCAGAATCAAGGCTGGGTCGGGTAGCGGTGCTAAGCGGCGGCACCAGCGATTTACCGGTGGCGGCCGAGGCCCAGCTGGCCCTGGCCTGCCATGGCATCGCCACCGAGCTGGTGCTGGATGTGGGCGTGGCGGGGCTGCACCGGCTGCTGGAGCGCCTCGAAGACCTGCGTCATGCCGATGTGCTGATCGCCTGCGCTGGGATGGAGGGAGCCCTGCCCACCGTGCTGGCCGGGCTGCTGCCCCAGCCGGTGATCGGCGTGCCAGTGGCGGTGGGCTACGGCGTAAGTGCCGGTGGCGTAGCCGCCCTGCACGGCATGTTGGCCAGTTGCGCCCCCGGGCTCACGGTAGTGAACATCGACAACGGTTACGGCGCCGCTATGGCAGCCCTGCGGATCCTGGGCTGCGGGCCTGGCCGGTCAGCAGCCTGGACGCAGGGGAGTTGAACCGGGCTGCTCAATCTCGAGCACCGCTTGGATCCAGAGCTGCATCGAGCGGGGCAAGAGTCCCTGCTCGTAGCGCTCGATGGCCTGCAGCAGCACCGCTGTATTAACCCAGGTTGGCGAGCGACGCAGCATCAAACCAGCCGGCACTCAGCGCAGTGTGGGTAGCTAGCCAGTTAGGGGCAAGGGGACAAGCAACGATCTCCCCTCGCCGTTTGGGACTCGAACCAGGACAACAGTCCTAGAGGTGTTGGAGCTGGGGGTAGGCCGTCAGCAATTCTTCGGTGCTCAGCACTTCACCGGCCCCTTCAGGCTGCCAGATCACCTCGATCGCCAGCAGATCAGCGGCGCCGACGGCGCCGAGCTGCTGCAGCGAATCACGCACCTGGTCCGCACTGCCCGAACCCTTAAGAGCAAGCCGGCTGCGGCTTGCTACCAGCAGGGTGACGGCGATGAAATCGCTACTGGCATCGCTATCACCTGCAGCCACGCTGTCATCGCTAAAGCGCTTGCCGCCCACATTGGTGGTGACCTCCCGCTGCAACTTGCTGCGCTCAGTCATCGAGAGGCGATTAAAGGTGGATTCGGCACTACCAAAAGGAACCTGACCCACCTCTGAATTGGCATAGACCCAGAGGTCGGGGTGGCGCAGCAGGGCCAAGGTGGTCTCTTGAAGCAGGGCTTGGAGGCCCGCCGCATGGCTGGTGTCAGCGCTGCCAGCTAGACGGCGCAGATCGGTTTGAAGCTGGCGGGCCGATGCCAGCAGCCCAACCTGCAGCTGGCTGATCGTGACTGGGCCATCGGGACGGCCGCCGCCCACCAGATCGCCGCGGCTGCCGGAAATTGCTGGCCCCTGGCCGCCGCCACCGCCACCTCGCACCGCGTTTAGCAACAGACCTCCCACGGCCATCAGCACAAGGAAACCGAACAGGCCGCCACCACCGAAACCAAACATTGGAATCAGGAAGGGAAAGCCGATGCCCCCTCCCCCGTAGCCACCGCGGTAGCCGCTGTTGTAGCCACCACCTCCTCCGTAGCCACCACCGCCATAGCTTCTTGGCATCGAGGGGGCCGAGCGGAAGCTGCCGCCACCGATGCGGCCGCCACTGGCGGCCCAGCTGGGGCTGGGGTGCACCACCAACAGGCTCAGGGCCAACATCGGCACGGCCAACAAGCTGAAACAGCGCCGCAAAACCAACCGGGTTGAAAGCGCCAAGGCGCTGAAAGCGATTGGTCGAAATCTAGGAACCACCGCCCACAATGGTGACCACCTCCAGCACATCGGATTCCACCACCGGCTGGGCAGGCCAGAGCTGTCTGGGCAAAATCGTGCCGTTGAACTCCACCACCACCAAGCGGGGTTTGTAGCCCAGTTCCAGCAGGGCCTGCTCCAAATTGAGCCCGTCTGAGCAAACTCGCTGATCGCCGTTTACCTGCAGGGTGATCACAGAGCCGGCGCCTCAAGTGCTGCCAGCAGCTCGGCGGTGGCAGCAGCCGGATCAACCGCCTCGGTGATCGCCCGCACCACCGCAATCCGCTGGGCTCCAGCAGCCCGCACCGCCGCCACCTTGCTGGCCTCCAGCCCGCCGATGGCAAAGAAGGGGATCGGACTAGCCGCCGCGGCCTGGCGTACGTAATCGAGCCCCACCGGCTCCCGGCCGGGCTTGGTGGGGGTGGCTTCCACCGGGCCGACTCCCAGGTAGTCGCAGCCATCGCTGACCGCCTGCTGCAGCTGGTCCAGGGCATGGGTGCTGCGGCCAATCAACCGATCGGGGCCCAGCAGCTGGCGCGCCACCGCCGGCGGCAGATCCCCCTGGCCCAGGTGCACCCCGTCGGCCTCCACCGCCAGGGCAATATCAATTCGATCATTCACCAAAAACAGGGCGCCATGGGCGGCGCAGAGTTGGCGCAGGGCCCGGGCCTGGCTGAGTTTTTGCAGGTCATCGAGACCGGCGGCCTCCTTGGCGCGGTATTGCACCAGGCGTACCCCGGCCCCCAGGGCGGCGGCCACCACCCCCTCCAGGTTTGGCACTGGCGAGGTAACTAAATAAAGATGGCAGCTAGCCAGCAGCTCTCGGCGGCCCGCCCCGCCCGCAGCGGCCAGCCGACAGGCCTGCAACAAATCCACTTCCAGGTCGTAGAGCAGATAGCGCAGAGCTGAGGCCTCCTCCGCCAGCAGGGGATCACTGCTGCGCCCAAATTCCTCCAGCACCCGCAAAGCCTCCTGCACCCGGCCGGCGTTGGCACCCACCACGGCGCTGGGGCTGGATCGCTCCGCTTGGGCCGGATGGCCGAGGCCCGCGGCCGGATCGGTGGCGGTATGGCGAGCGAACTTGTAGGCATCGCGATGCAACCTGCCCAGCCGCTGGCGCATGTCCTTGGTGCGCACCACCAAATCGCCCCGATCGAGGCCAAAGCGGGCCCAATCTTCCAGCACCCGCAAGCCCTCCCGAGCCCGATCGAGGTTGGCATCAAGCAGCCGGTCGCGAGCTGGGCTGGAGGAGCTGTCTAGGGTGGGATCCATCACACAGAGGCCAATGGCAGGCGAGCCAGGCAATCCAAATCGGGCCAATACCGACAGCCCGATGCTGGTGCTGATTTCAGGAATTCTGCTGCTCGGCGGGATCGCCACCTTCATTGGCTGGGGCCTCACCCACGCCTATCCCAGCGCTTAAGGCGCGGGCCAGTTGGGCATCGTCCGCAATCTGGGCTGCGAGCTGCTCAAAGCTGGCGAAGGTTTGCTGGCGGCGCAGCAGTTGTAGCGGCTCCACCACCAGCTCCAATCCCTCAAGCTCCAGCTGCCGATCGAGCAGGTGCACCTCCACCGCCGAGGGAGCCGTGGGATCCACCGTGGGCTGGGGGCCGAGGTTCATCACCGCCGGCAGCATCGGGCCGCCGGCCACCGATGCGGTGGCTGCATAAACCCCCTCCAGCGGCAAAAACTTACGGCCATCCACCTGCAGGTTGGCGGTGGGCCAACCGAGTTGCTTACCAAGCCCGCGGCCACGCACCACCAGGCCGCTGAAGCGATAGGGACGCTCCAGCAAGCGGCGGGCCTCCGCCAGATCTCCGGCCCCTAGGGCCCGGCGGATGCGGCTGCTGCTCACCCGCTCCTCACCATCCCAGAGCATCGGCAGCACCTGAACCTCGATGCCGTGACGGGCACCAATCACCGCCAAGGCCTGACTGTCGCCGCTGCGGCTGGCCCCGAAGCGGAAGTTGTCACCCACGGCGACCCGCTGGGCCGCCAGCTGGCCTACCAGCACCTGCTCCACGAAGGCCTCGGGGCTGAGGGCGGCCAGCTCCCGGCTGAAGGGCACCAGCACCAGCTGCTCAATGCCCAGGGGCTCCAGCAGATGCAGCTTTTCAGCGGGCAGGTCTAGCCGTAAGCGCGCCTCGCCGTGCAGCACCTCGCGGGGATGGGGCCAAAAGCTCACCACCGTGGGAATCGCCGCCACTTCGTCGCCAGCCGCAGCAGTAACCGCCGCGATGACGCGGCGGTGGCCCTGGTGCAGGCCGTCAAAGCTGCCGAGGGCGATGGCCGTGGGGCGCAGGGCCTCCTGGGGGGATCGCAGGGGTATCAACGCTACGGAACCCAAAGGCAACGGGAGCCAAATCGATCCTCCCATGGCACCTTTGGGGCACCCATCTGGATGGCTGAATGGCTGACCGCCTCGACCTGCAGCTAATCGCCGCGGCATTGCGGCGCCTGGGCTGGATTCGGCTCTGGTCCCAGGTGGTGCTGGGAGTGGTGGTGGTTGGGGTGCTGCTTTTCAACAACATCGGCGGCCGCCTGGCGGCCAATTCAGCCCGCGCCCTCGGCCTGGGGCCTGGCATCTCGCTCACCACCATCGCCTTCCTGCTGCTGATCTGGTGCATCTGGCAGAGCTGGCTGGTGGTGCGCTGCGGCCGGGCCCTCAATTCGCCGGTGCGGCCCAGCAAGGGTGAAACCTCGCGGCTGATCAAGCGGGGCGTGCTGGCCGACCTGGCCGGCATCACCCTGGCGGTGCTGGGCTATCAGTCGCTGGCCGGCAGCCTGTTTGTGCAGGCCTCCCAACAGGTGCCCGGCTTCTTTGGTGCCCAGATCCAGGCAACCCCTGGCGTGGCCGGGCGAGTGATCGGTCTACCGATCACCTCGATCGAGATGTTGGCCGTGCTGGGCAACACCCAAGTGCTGTTTGCCCATCTGATCGGGCTCTGGATCAGCCTCTGGCTGCTGCAGCGGGTTTACCGCACAGCCTGATTAACGGCCGCTCACCAAACCGGCAGATCAGCCGTGCGGCCGCGCCAAAAAATATCCGGTTGGAGCGGCGTCAGGGAGACACCACCGGCATTGATCTGGGCCACATCGGTGGGCCAGGCCGCCGGCCCCGACACCTGAGCCTCCAGATCGTTGACCACCTCCCCCGCCAGCCAGTAGTAGCTGCGGCCGCGGGGGTCTACCCGCTGCTCGAACTGGTCGGTGTAGCGACGCACCGCTGAATTGCACCAGCGCAGCTCTCCAATCGCCTCAGCCGGCCGGGGCGGCACATTGAGATTGAGCAACATGTTGCTGGGCCAACCCTCCGCCAGCATCCGCTCAGCCACATCGAGGGCGAGGCGTGCCGCTGGCGCAAATTGGCGCCATTGAAAGTCGGCACTACTTACTGCCAGGGCGGGAAGGCCCTCAATCGTGCCCTCCATCGCCGCACTCACCGTGCCGGAATACAGCACATCTGTGCCCAGGTTGGGGCCGTGGTTGATGCCGGAGAGCACCAGATCCGGCCACTCATCCAGCAAGGAAAACAGGGCGAGCTTGACGCAGTCCGAGGGGGTGCCGCTGCAGGCCCAGGCCTGGACGCCATCATCGAACAACTCATCAGCCCGCTCCGCCCGTATGGGGGTCTGCAGGGTGAGACCGTGGCCCGTAGCGGAGCGCTCCTGGTCAGGACACACCACACTCACCTGGTGGCCGCGGGCCAGAGCCGCATTGGCCAGAGTTCGAATGCCTTCAGCGAAGACCCCGTCGTCGTTGCTGATCAGGATCTTGAGCGGTGCCATCGGGCCTAACGCCATTTAGCCGCAAGGTAACTGGGGCGGCTCCTTACAGTCAGCAATCCCTCCGCCCCTGCCGTGAGCGCCACCGTTTCCCTGCAGCAGCTCACCGACCAGCTCCAGGCGCTGGAAAGCCAGGCTGCAGCAGAGATCTCCACCGCCAGCACCGCTGCTGAACTGGAAGAACTTCGAGTGGGACTGCTCGGCAAGAAGGGGCGCCTTTCTGGCGTGCTCGGCGCCATGGGCAAGCTGCCTGGCGATGAGCGGCCCCTGATCGGCCAAAGGGCCAACGTGCTCAAAGAGCAGGTGCAGGCGCTCCTTGGCGAGCGGCTTACGGCAGTGAAAAGCGCAGCCATGGCCGAGCGTCTCGCCGGCGAAACCATTGACGTCACTGCGGCCTGCAGCTTCACGCCGCCGGGCCACCGCCACCCCTTAATCAGCACGATCGAGGAGATCGTCGACATCTTTGCCGGCCTGGGATATCGGGTATCGGAGGGGCCTGAGATCGAGAGCGACTACTACAACTTCACGGCCCTCAACATCCCCGAGCATCACCCCGCCCGGGACATGCAGGACACCTTTTATCTGGGCGATAGCCAACTGCTGCGCACCCACACCTCGCCGGTGCAGATCCGCTACCTGGAGAACAACCCACCGCCAGTGCGGGTGATCGCCCCAGGGCGGGTTTATCGCCGCGACGCCGTGGATGCCACCCACTCGCCCGTGTTCCACCAGGTGGAGGTGCTGGCGATTGATGAGGGGTTGGACTTCAGCCACCTGCGCGGCACCGTCACGGCCTTTCTGCAGCAGTTTTTCGGCGACCTACCGGTGCGCTTTCGGGCCAGCTACTTCCCCTTCACCGAACCCAGCGCCGAGGTGGATGTGCAGTGGCGTGGCCGCTGGCTGGAGGTGATGGGCTGCGGCATGGTCGACCCCGCCGTGCTCACCGGTATGGGCCTCGATCCAGAGCGCTGGAGCGGCTTTGCCGCTGGCCTGGGTGTCGAGCGCTTCTGCATGGTGCGCCACGGCATCGACGACATTCGCCGGCTCTACACCAGCGACCTGCGCTTCCTGGAGCAGTTTTAGTTGGGCGGTTTGATTGGAGCCCCATAAACTCGGGCAGCCCCTCGCTTCCCGATCGGTGCCCCGCGTCGGACTGATCGTGAATGACGGCAAGGACCTCGCCCTGTCCACCGCCGATGCCATCGAGGCGCGCTTTACGGCGGCCGGATACGGCGTGGTGCGGGTTAGCAGCTCCGGCGGCATGGTGGGTTTCGCCAACCCCGACCAGCACCTGCGCACCCTGGGCTATGCGGCCTGCGTGCCGGCCGGCTTCGACCGGGATCTAAGCCTGGCGGTGGTGCTGGGCGGCGACGGCACCGTGCTTTCAGCCGCCCGTCAAACGGCTCCGGTTGGCGTCCCGATCCTCACCATCAATACGGGCCATCTGGGCTTTCTGGCGGAGGCCTACCTGCACCAGCTGGAGGGGGCACTGGAGCAGGTGCTCTCCGGCGAGTGGACGGTGGAGGAGCGCACGATGCTGATCGTCAGCGTGATGCGCGGCGAGCAGCGGCGCTGGGAAGTGCTCTGCCTCAACGAAATGGCCTTGCACCGCGAGCCGCTCACCTCGATGTGCCACTTCGAAATCGCCATCGGCCGCCATGCGCCGGTCGATATCGCCGCCGACGGGGTGATCCTTGCCACCCCCACTGGCTCCACCGCCTACGCCCTCAGCGCCGGCGGACCGGTGATCACCCCCGACTGCCCGGTGCTGCAACTCACGCCGATCGCGCCCCATTCGCTGGCTTCGCGCGCCCTGGTGTTCAGCGACCGCGAGCCGGTGACGGTGTTTCCCGCCACGCCTGAGAGGCTGATGATGGTGGTGGATGGCAGCGCTGGTTGTTACATCTGGCCGGAGGATCGAATCCTGGTGCGCCGCAGCGAGCAGCCCGTGCGCTTCGTGCGGCTGGCCAACCACGAGTTTTTCCAGGTGCTGCGCAACAAATTGGGTTGGGGTCTGCCCCACGTGGCCAAGCCCGGCAACGGCACGGCGCCATGAACGATTCCCACATCCTGCTGCTGGGCCCGGAGGCCGAGGCCCTGGCGCCGCGGCTGGAGGCATCCGGCTACTCGTGCAGCAGGGAGCCTGTGCCGGCTGGGGCAACCCCAGATGCGGTGCTGCTCTCCAGCGGCGATTCGGGCCGCATCGCCTCCCTGCGAGAGCAGTGGGGCACCATCCCCGTCCTGCTGGATGTGGGCGACGACACGGTGGAGGCGCGGGTCCACTGCCTCAGCTCAGGAGCAGACGACTTCTGGCTTTCGAGCCTCGGCCCCAGCGACCTGCTGATGCGGCTGCGGTTGCATCTAGATCTCACAAGCCGCGCCAATGTGCCAGCCCAGCTACTGCAGGTGAGCGACCTGGTGCTGAATCCCAGCACCCGCCAAGTGAAACGGGGAGCGCGGCCCGTGGGCCTGACGGCCAGGGAATACCAGCTGCTGCTGCTGCTGCTGGAGCGCAAGGGCACTGTGGTGAGCAGGGAGTTGATCCTGCGCCAGGTATGGAACGATGAGCAGGCCAGCAACAGCAGCAGCAACGTGATTGAGGTGTATGTGCGCTACCTGCGCCAGAAGCTGGAGGAGGGCGGCGAACGACGGCTGATCCACACGATCCGCGGTCAGGGCTACTGCCTGAGCGAGCGGCTGCCCCAGCTGGAGACCCGCGAATGAGCGCCAGACGCGGCTGGGGGCTAGCCCTGCCTGGAGTGGCTGCCCTGCTGTGCGGCTTCACGCCGCCGCCGCCCCAATGGCTGCCGATCACGGCCCGGTGGTGCCTGGCGCCTGATCGCTGCATCGCGCTGGAGGTGGCCGACACCCCCGAAAAGCAAATCAAGGGACTGCAGCTGCGCCCAGCGCTAACGCCATTGCGGGGCATGTGGTTCCCCTACAACCCGCCGTCTCTGGCGCGCTTCTGGATGCATCGCACCCCCGAACCCCTCGACATGTTGTTTGTGCAGGGCGGCCGGGTGGTGGCGATCGAAGCCCACACCAAACCCTGCCTGCACCTGCCCTGCCGCAGCTACGGCCCTGATCAGGAGGTGGACGGCGTGCTGGAGCTTGCCGCCGGCCAGGCCGCAGCCCAGGGCATCCAGGTGGGCACGGCGGTGCGGCTAGAGGCCATCAAGGCAGCCGCCCCTTCAGCACCAGCACGGGATTAAGCGGCGCCAGACGGGTGCCATCGGCGAGGGGGGCACCGCGCCAGGCCTGGTGCTGGGCCAGCGCCACCTGGCAGCCAGCCTGCTCCAGCAGCGGCCGCAACTCCGCCAAAGCTTCCACCGTGGCCAGGGGGATCACCACCACCCCGCCGGGCTGCAGTCGCTGCAGCACCGCCGCCAGCACCGCCACCCGCTCCCGGCCACCTCCGCCGATCAGCACCCGATCCGGATCGGGCAGCTCCGCCAGGGCCTCGGGGGCCCGGCCCTCGTGAATCCCCTCCGGCCGCACCCCCAGCCGCTCGGCATTGGCTGCGATCAGAGCTGCAGAGCCGCCCCGCGCCTCCAAGGCCCAGAGAGCCAGGCCAGGCCGCAGCCGCAGCGCCTCGAGCCCCACCGAACCCACGCCGGCGCCGATATCCCAGAGCACGCCGCACTCGGGCAGCTCCAGATCGGCCAGCAGCTGAATGCGCACCTCCCGCTTGGTCATCAAGCCGGGGCGGTCGTCGTGCTGGAGGAACAGGCCGTCTTCAAGGCCAAACAGGGGTAGGGCGGCGGGATCAGCCGGGGGCGCCGGCGGCTCAGCGATCAGCAGCACCAGATGCAGCGGATCGAAGTCGATCGGCAGCGGTGCTCCGGGGACCAGCCGCTGCATCCGCTCCGCCGGATGGCCCAGCCGCTCGCACAGCCAGAAGGCATAGGCCGCCTCCAGGCCAGAGGCCGCCAGGATCCGCCGCACCTCCTCGGCGCCGCCGCGGCCCGGGTCGGTGAGCACCGCCAAGGCAGGTGGTCGCTTCTGCAAGGCGGCGGCCAGGGGTTCGGGGTCGCGGCCATGCAGGCTGATCCAGCTGGCGTCCTGCCAGGGGCGACCGAGGCGGGCAAAGGCCAGCTGCAGCGAGCAGGGGGCGGGATGAAAGCGCAGCTGGGCGGCCGGAAAGCGCTGCAGCAGCAGGCGGCCGATGCCAAACCAAAGCGGGTCGCCACTAGCGAGCAGCACCACCGGCCGGCCCGTCGCCAGGGCCTGCTCCAGCGGGCCGAAAATCTGCTCGGGCCGATCGCTGGCCAGGAGCTGGGGGCAGGGGTTCCCCGCCGGGATGCGGCCGCCCCCCTGTTCCTCCTGCCACCAGGGGCCAAGCTCCGCCAGCAAGCGCTGGGGGGCAAGCAGCAGCTGGGCATCTCGCACCAAGGCGAGGCTGGGGGCCGGCAGCGCAGCCACCCCCCCGGCATCGGTGCCGACCACCTCCAACACGGCCTGCTGAGCCAGGGCGCCCCACGGTCACTGCAGCCATGATGGCCGGCCTGTGCCACCGGACCCAGCCATGAGCGACCGCCGCCAGCGCATCCACGACCTGGTGCTGGCCCTGCTAGCCCAGCAAAACGACCTGGAGCTGCTGGCCGGCGACGGCACGGGCCTGCCCAGCGGCGATCCCGGCAATTGGATCGAACGCAACCGCCGGGTGGTGCAGCGCTATCAGGCCCTGGTGCGCTCGGCCGTAACCCTCGACGCCCTGGTGGATCAGGAGGTGAATGGGGGTTTCCAGGCGCCAGCGAACCAGGCCTAGTGATCGGCTCTGCTCAATCCCGACCACCAGTCCAACATCAAAATCCGCATAAACTGCTCCCAGGGTCGGACTTGAAGAGACTGAAACCATGAAAGTGACTGTTGAACTTTCGGATACTGAGATGACCGAAATCCTGGAGCTCACCGGCGAGCGCAAGAAGGGGCCCGCCATCCGCCGCCTGATGGAGGAGGCCCTGCAGCAGCACCGTCGCGCCCAGATCGCTCAGCGATTTCTCAGCGGCGAATGGGGCGTGCAGCTGGAGAGCTACGAGGCCGACCAGGAGCGCGAGCGCCAACGGAACCAGGAGTTCGCTCCATGACCCTGCTGCTCGACACCAGCCTGTGGATCGACTTCACCCGTTCCCGGAGCCCGGCCCCCCTCAAACAGTTCATTGCGCCCTTCGTGCTCGACCCTGAGGCCCACCTGGCGGAACCGGTGCGTTTTGAGATGCTGCGTTCAGCCCGTCCAGACGAAACCCACCAACTGACAGCCCAGTTCGCCACCCTGCCCACGCTCTCCACCCCTGCAGATCTGTGGCAGCGGGCGATCGACCTGGGCCAGGCCTGCCGCCAGATCGGTCAGACGGTTCTCAGCCTCGACCTCCTTGTGGCCGCCGTGGCTCTGCACCACAACGCGGTGTTGGTGAGTTTCGATGCCGATTTCGAAGCCATCGCCTCGGTGAGTGAGCTGCGCCTGCAGCGCCTTGAACGCCCTGCCTGACCCATTCGAGGCCTTTACGTTCATCTAGCCATCGCATTTTCCTGCCATCTTCTGCTCACACCACTTCCGTTAGAGCCCCTGCAGGAAGCCCAGTCCCAGCCGCCAGCAACCTCTGACAAGCTGGACGCACCTTTTCTGGCCCCATGGCGCGCTTCGGCCTTTCAGCCCTCACATCGCTGCTGAAGGGCAACGGGGCTCCCACCGCTGGCAGCAGTAGCTGGAGCCGGGCCTTTGGCCTGGGTTGGGAGCAGCCCTACACGGTGCGTTATGCCAGCAACCTCGACGACGGCCCCAACCACGGCATGCCCTTGGGGGGCTTCGGCGCCGGCTGCATCGGCCGCGCCCCCGATGGCTCCTTCAACCTGTGGCACCTCGATGGCGGCGAGCACTGGTTTGGCAACTTGCCCGACTGCCAGTTCGCCCTGTTTGAAACCGACGGCGACCAGAGTCGCGCCCATGCCCTAGCGGTGAAGCCAGAGGTCGATGCCTCCAGGCCCGCAGCCGGCGAACCCCTGAGCGCCTGGAGCTGGTATCCCGCCAGTAGCGACAAGCAGCGCACCGGCACCTATGCCGCCCGCTACCCGATCAGCAGCACCCAGTACACGGGTGTGTTCCAAGCCGAGGTGAGCTGCGAAGCCTTCAGTCCGATCCTGCCGGGCGACTACCAGCGCACCAGCTACCCGGTGGCGGTGTTCGTCTGGACCCTCACCAACCCCACCAACCGGCCCCTCGACCTCTCCCTGCTGCTGAGCTGGCGCAACACCACGGGCTGGTTCACCAACACAGATCCCACAGCAGCAGTCACGTTTCGAGATGACGGCAGCCCAGAGCACAACTACGTGCCGGCGATCGGCCGCAGCAAGGGCCACCGCAATACCTGGGTGGAGCAACCGGGGCTCAAGGGGGTGCTGCTTGATGGTGAGCGCGTCACCCCCCTCGCCGAGGGCCAGGGCCAGTGGTGCATCGCCACCGCCGACCACCTCGAAGTGCAGCGCTGCAGCCGTTGGGATCCCAGCGGCAGTGGCGCTGAGCTGTGGGAACCCTTCGCCCGCGACGGCTCGATTCCTGATAGCAACAACGACCGCCGCAGTGGCGATAGCGACCCTGCCAGCGCCGCCCTGGCGGTGAAGTGCTGCCTGGAGCCGGGAGCCAGCATCGAAATCCCCCTGGTGATCAGCTGGGACCTGCCGGTCACGGCCTTCGCCACCGGCAGCCGCGCCCTGCGCCGCTACAGCGATTTTTTTGGCGGAGAGGCCAGCGGCGATAGCGGCACCAGCGCCGCCGCCATCGCCGCCGAGGCTCTGCGCGACTGGCGCGACTGGCGCGCCCAGATCGAGGCCTGGCAAAAGCCGGTGCTGGAGCGCAGCGATCTGCCCGAACCACTGCGGATGGCGCTGTTCAACGAGCTATACGACCTAGCCAGTGGCGGCAGCCTCTGGACAGCTGCGGCTGCAGGCGATCCGGTGGGTCAGTTTGGCGTGCTCGAGTGCCTCGACTACGCCTGGTACGAAAGCCTGGACGTGCGGCTTTATGGCTCCTTTGCCCTGCTGCAGCTCTGGCCCGAGCTCGACAAGGCCGTGCTGCGCAGTTTCGCCCGCGCCATCCCCGCTGCCGATTCCACGCTGCGGCCGATCGGCTGGTATTTCACCCAGGGCAAGGGCCGGGTGGAGGCCGCCCGCAAACTGGCCGGTGCCACCCCCCACGATCTGGGTGCCCCCAACGAGCGGCCGTTTGAGGCCACCAATTACACCGCCTATCAAGACTGCAATCTCTGGAAAGACCTGGCCAGCGACTATGTGCTGCAGGTGTGGCGCACCTTCAAGCTCGCTCCCAACGGCCCAGACCTCGGCTTCCTGTCCGAGTGCTGGCCGGCGGCTATCCAGGCCCTCACCTACCTCAAAACTTTCGACGTCAACAACGACGGCCTGCCCGACAACGGCGGCGCCCCCGACCAAACCTTCGACGACTGGCCGCTTAAGGGCGTCAGTGCCTACTGCGGCGCCCTCTGGATCGCCGCCCTGGAGGCGGGGCTAGCGATCGCCCAGCAGCTGCAACTGGAGCTAGGGCTAGACACCAGCGGCGAACAGCGCCAACTGGGCGGCTGGCTGGAGCAGTCGCGCGCCAACTTCGACCTGCTGCTCTGGAACGGCGAGTTTTACAAAATCGATGCCGAGAGCGGCACGCCGGTGGTGATGGCAGACCAGCTCTGCGGCGACTTCTATGCCCGCCTGCTGGGACTGCCCGCCGTGGTGGCTGATGAGCGCGCCAGCAGTGCGCTCAAAGCGATTAAAGAGTCGTGCTTTGAGGGTTTCCAGGGCGGGCGGCTTGGCGTGGCCAATGGCCTGCGCCGCGATGGCACCCCGCTCGATCCCAACGGCACCCATCCCCTTGAGGTGTGGACCGGCATCAACTTCGGCCTGGCGGCCTACTACCGCTTGATGGGAGAAACCAGCACGGCCTTTGCCATCACGGGCGCCGTGGTGGAGCAGGTGTATAGCGGCGGCCTGCAGTTCCGCACCCCCGAGGCGATCACTGGCGTGAACACCTTCCGGGCCTGCCACTACTTGCGCGCCATGGCGATCTGGGCCCTATGGGCTACCCACACCAACTGGCAAGGGATTCCAGGCGCTGAGCGCCAACCATGAAACACCTGCTTTCCCTGCTGCTGGCCCCCTTGCTGGCGCTAGGGCTCTGGCTGAGCCTGCCCATACCGGCCCAGGCCCTAGTGCACGCCCACAACGACGAGAACGGCATCCCGGTGGTGCGCAGCCTCGAAAGCCTGCGCGACCTCGACTACCAGAGCTGGCAGGTGGTGGCTTACCGCGAAGGCCCCCCAGGCGGCCCCCTGAAGCTGCGCATCGTGGGCTATCCAGGCAAGGTGCGGCTAGATCACCCCACATCCCTGCAGGTGCGCAGCGGCCACTTCAGCTGGGAGCTGGCCGATGTGACCCTGGCCAATCCCCAGCTGGCGGGTGATGGCCGCGCCGCCGCCGCCGAGTTTGATCTGGCCCCCCTGCTGGCCGACCTGCACCAGGACCGGCCGCTGCGCCTGGTGCTGCCGGGGGTGTTTGTGGAGCTGCCGGTGCCGCCATTTGTGGTGGCGGAATGGCGCAGCCTGCCCAGCGCTGCTGGATGAGCCAGTGATGCACTCCACGGCGCCCTGGCTTCCCTGGATGCAACGGGCCCTGCAGCTAGCTGAGCTGGGCGCCGGACGCACCAGCCCCAACCCCCTGGTGGGAGCGGTGGTGCTCGATGCCGGCGGCTCGCTGGTGGGGGAGGGCTATCACGCCCGAGCCGGCGAGCCCCACGCCGAGGTGGGCGCCCTGGCCCAGGCGGGCGAGCGGGCCCGCGGCGGCACCCTGGTGGTGACCCTGGAGCCCTGCTGCCACCACGGCCGCACCCCCCCCTGCAGCCAGGCGGTGATCGCCGCCGGCATCGCCCGGGTGGTGGTGGCCATGGCCGATCCCAACCCCCAGGTGGCTGGGGGCGGCCTAGCCCAGCTGCGGGCCGCCGGCATCGAGGTCATCACCGGCGTAGCCGAGGCCGAGGCCCGCTGCCTCAACCGGGCCTTCATTCACCGCATCAGCAGCGGCCGCCCCTTGGGCATCCTCAAGTGGGCCATGGGAATCGATGGCCGCACCGCCCTGAGCAATGGCGCCAGCCAGTGGATCAGTGGCCCCGAGGCCCGCGCTTGGGTGCACCAGCTGCGCTGCCGCTGCGATGCGGTGATCGTCGGCGGCGGCACCGTGCGCGCCGACGACCCCCTGCTCACCAGCCGCGGCCAACGCCAGCCCGAGCCGCTGCGGGTGGTGCTCAGCCGCAGCCTGGAGCTCCCCGCAGAGGCCAAGCTCTGGGATCAGAGCGCCGCCGCCACCCTGGTGGTGCATGGGCCAGAGGCTCCCACCGCGGCCGCAGCCTCCCTGGATAAACGCGGCGTGCCCCGACTGGAGCTAGTGGGCTGCAGCCCCCTGCTGCTACTGGAGGCCTTGGCGCTGCGGGGCTGCAACCAGGTGCTCTGGGAATGCGGCCCTGAACTGGCAGCCGTCGCCATAGCCGAAGGCTGCGTG
The DNA here is from genome assembly GCF_024345755.1 of Cyanobium sp. L1E-Cus. Classification (NCBI taxonomy): domain Bacteria; kingdom Bacillati; phylum Cyanobacteriota; class Cyanophyceae; order Synechococcales; family Prochlorococcaceae; genus Cyanobium; species Cyanobium sp. L1E-Cus. The sequence continues at coordinate 40,141 of NZ_JAGQBS010000016.1, forward strand.
CAGGAGCTGGCCGCCGTGATCGCCCCGAAACTGATGGGCGGCCAGCCGGCCCGCACCCCCCTTGGTGAGCTGGGTTTCACATCTATGGCCCAGGTGCGGAGCTGGCAGGCTCAAGCGCCCCAGCGCCTGGGCAGCGATCTGGTCTGGCAACTCAGCTCACCTGCAGACCTGAAGCCATGATCGCCGCAAAGCTGCCCTTCGATCTGCAGATTCCCCTTGCGGGAGTGTTGCTGGCCCTAGTCACCTGGCTGCTGCTGGACCGGCTCGGCAGGCGCTGCCGTAGCGGCTCCCTAGGCCAAGCCCTGCTGCTGAGCGGGCGAGTCAGCCTGGCGGGCACGGTGTTGCTCAGCAGTGCGGGCTGGTGGCTGGCGGGCCTGGAGGTGCGCAATCTGCTGCTCACCATCGGCGTGATTTGGACCCTGCTGCGCTGGCGCGGCGAACTCAAACAGCGCGCCGAGCACTACGCCGCCCAGTTACTGCCGCATCTCTCCAGCAAGGATCAGCTGTTCCTATTCGACGTGCTCGACAAGCTGCTGACCACAGCAGCCCTACTGGTGGTGCTGGTCATGGGCCTAGATCTGCTGGGTGTATCGGCAGGAGTGCTGATCACCGCAGGGGGGGTTGGAGCAGCGGCCCTGGGCTTCGGCGCCCGCACCATCGTGGAAAACGGCCTCAGTGGCTTGAGCCTCTACGTCAACCGCCCCTTCGTGCTCGGCGACACCATCAACCTGCCCGGCCTGAATTTGCTGGGCACGGTGGAGCAGGTGGGCTGGTTTTACACCGAGCTGCGCGATCCGGAACGCCAGCGCATTTATGTGCCGAATGGGGTGTTCACCAGCCAAGCAATCCTGAATCTGGCCCAGATCGACAACCGCCGCATCTGGATCGAATTCGGCCTCAGCTACGCCGACCGGGAGCGCGTCGCCACGATCACCCAAAACCTGGAGCAGCGCCTCTCAAACTTGCCCGGCGTAGACCCGGCCAAGGATCAGCTAGCCCACTTCGTGGGCTACGGCGAGTCCAGCCTCCAGCTGCGCCTGCTCTGCTACGCCGCCAGCAGCGACATCCACGCTGCCTGGGCCCTGCGGCAGCAAGCCCTGCTGTTGATCGGCGAGGTGGTGGACCAGGCCGGTGGCTCGATGCCTTACCCCACCAGGCTGCTCATACGAGCTCCGGATGCAAGGGATCACCCTTAAACGGCCCCTGCACCTGGGATGTGATCCAGCCACCGTAGAAGCCGCCAGGCTGGGGCTGCACGGGTTCACCATCCAGCCAGCACCCGTCCATCAAGGCCGGGTACACCGCAAACCAACCGGCCAAAGCAGCAAAGGCCTGGGTGGGTTCGGGGTAGGTCCACACCGCCCGCCGCAGCCGGCGCTCGGCCGGGCCGCCCGCATCAACCACCACATCGAAGTAGCGGGCCACCCCCTTCCACTCGCAAAAACTGGCTCCGCTGCTGGGCAAAAGCAGCTCCTGGCGCACCTCCTCAGGCGGCAGGTAGTAGGTGGGTGGGTGAAAGGTTTCCAGCACCCGCAAACTGCGGCGGCTCTCGGCCAGAAGCTGGCCCAGGGCCTCAACCCGCACCAGCTGGCTGCTCTCAACCAGGGCCGGTGGGCGGGGGTAGGCGCCTACCTGCTCAGGGGCGGCCATCAGGAATAGATGAAATTGCGCAACCGCCGGCCTTCAGCGCCAGCCCGCTCCTGCAGCTCCGCATCGCTGAGGCTGGACTCCTGCCGCTGCTGCGCGGCGATCACATCAGCCTCCTCAAGGGCATAGCCAGCGCCGCGGGCCAGCTCCAGGAAGTCCTGCAGCTCCAAGGGCTCCGCCAGCTGGGTCGCCAGCTGGGGCGATTGGCGGGCATGCGCCAAAAAGGCATCGAGGCGCTCGAGGCTCAAAGGTTCAGCTCCAACTGCGGTTGGTCTAGCGCCATCGCTGCCCCATCGGCCTGCCAGTCGCCCCCATCCCAGGGCAGCAGCAGCGGTTCGAGGGCCCGTAGGCCATGGCCATCGGTGGGCTCGAGCCAGGCCTGCTCTAGGCCGTTGGGAATCACCACCGGCATGCGCCGGTGGATTGGCGCCACCAGGGCATTGGGGGCGGTGGTGAGCACGCAGCAGCTGTCGAGCTCGCTGCCATCGGGGCCGATCCAGCGCTCCCAGAGGCCGGCAAGCCAAAACAGATCGCCATCGCGGCGGCGCAGCCACTGGCCCTGCTCCCAAAAAGCATCAGCTGGAATCAAACAACGGCGATGGCGCCAGGCGGCGCGAAAGCTGGGCTTGAAGGCCACCGTCTCGGCGCGGGCATGCAGGCAGCGGTGGGCGGTGGCGGGATCCTTGACCCAGTCGGGCAGCAGGCCCCAAAGGGCTAACCCCACCTGCAGCTGGCCATTTTCCTGGCGCTGAATCAGCAGGGGTTCGCCGGGAAGCACTTGCAAGCGCGGCGCGTAGTGGGCCGCCAGACCGGGCGGCAGAGGGCCCTGCAAGCGGGGCTGCAGGCGATCGAAGCCAGCGCAGAGGGAATAGCGACCACACATAGCTGGATTGGGTCCTCGTACGGTTCTCCCAACCCGTCGCCGAAACGACCAGGGGACCACAGCCCTAGTTTGGGTGCACCTTTGGCTGCCGCACCATGGCGATCCGCCAGGACGACAACCGCCCTAACCGCCGCTTCGGAATCATCAACCTGGTGTTGATCGGTTTTGGTGTGCTGCTGCTGTTCAGCAACTTCCTGCCCAATCCAGCCGCCCAGGTGCCGCGGGTGCCCTACTCCCTGTTCATCGACCAGGTGAACGGCAGCAACGTCAAACGGGCTTACATCACCTCAGACCAGATCCGCTACGAGCTCAAGGAGCCAGAAGAGGAAGGTGCTCCCACGGTGCTCTCCACCACGCCGATCTTCGACATGGATCTGCCCCAGCGGCTCGAGTCGCACGGGGTGGAATTCGCCGCCGCGCCCCCCCAGAAGCCCAGCTTCCTCACCACCGCCTTGAGCTGGGTGGTGCCGCCTCTGATCTTCATCCTGGTGCTGCAATTCTTCGCCCGCCGCCAGATGGGCGGTGGCGCCCAGGGAGCTTTGAGCTTCACCAAGAGCAAAGCCAAGGTTTACGTGCCCGATGAGGAATCACGGGTCACCTTTGCCGACGTTGCTGGCGTGGATGAGGCCAAGGCCGAGCTGGCAGAGATCGTCGACTTCCTCAAAAAACCCGAGCGCTACGCCGCCATCGGCGCCCGCATTCCCAAAGGTGTGCTGCTGGTGGGCCCTCCCGGCACGGGCAAAACCCTGCTCTCCAAGGCCGTTGCAGGTGAAGCAGGCGTGGCCTTCTTCATCATTTCCGGCTCCGAATTCGTGGAGCTGTTCGTTGGTGCTGGCGCTGCACGAGTGCGCGACCTATTCGAAGAAGCCAAGAAAAAAGCGCCTTGCATCATCTTTATCGACGAGCTCGATGCCATTGGTAAGAGCCGTTCGGGCTCGATGGGTGTGGTCGGCGGCAACGACGAACGCGAGCAGACCCTCAACCAGCTACTCACGGAGATGGATGGCTTTGCCGGCCAGGACAAGCCGGTGATTGTGCTGGCTGCAACCAACCAGCCCGAAACCCTTGATGCTGCGCTGCTGCGGCCAGGCCGTTTCGACCGCCAGGTGCTGGTGGATCGCCCCGACCTGTCTGGTCGCAAGCTGATTCTGGAGATCTACGCCAAGAAGGTGAAGCTCTCCAGCGCCGTCGACCTCGACAAAATTGCCCAGGCCACCAGCGGCTTTGCCGGCGCCGACCTGGCCAACCTCGTGAACGAAGCGGCCCTGCTCGCAGCCCGCTCCTATCGCACCGAGGTGGAGCAAGGCGACCTCAACGAGGCGATTGAGCGCGTGGTGGCTGGTCTGGAGAAGAAGAGCCGGGTGCTGCAACCCGATGAGAAAAAAGTGGTGGCGTATCACGAAGTTGGACACGCGATCGTGGGGCACCTGATGCCCGGCGGCAGCAAGGTGGCCAAGATCTCGATCGTGCCCCGCGGCATGAGCGCCCTGGGCTACACCCTGCAGCTGCCCACCGAAGAGCGCTTCCTCAATTCCAAGGAAGACCTCGAAGGTCAAATTGCCACCTTGCTGGGCGGCCGCAGCGCTGAAGAGGTGGTGTTTGGTGAGGTCACAACCGGCGCCGCCAACGACCTGCAACGCGCCACCGACATCGCCGAGCAGATGGTGGGCACCTTCGGCATGAGCGAAACCCTCGGCCCCCTGGCCTACGACAAGCAGGGCGGCAGCCGCTTCCTCGGCGGCAACAACAACCCCCGCCGGGTGGTGAGTGACGCCACGGCCCAAGCGATCGATAAGGAGGTTCGCTCCTTGGTCGACAACGCCCATAACAAGGCGCTGGCGATCCTTAACCACAACCGCGAGCTGCTCGAATCGATCTCCGAAAAGATCCTCGAGAAGGAGGTGATCGAAGGCGACGATCTCAAGGAGCTGCTGGCCAGCAGCGTCATGCCCTAGGAGTTGAGCCATGGCCGCCATCAGTGCCTATCCACCCCTAGAAGAGCTGCGCGGGCGAGACCTGCTCTCCTCTGCCGACCTCAACGGCGAACAGACCCAGGCCCTGCTGCAGCTGGCGGCAGACCTAAAAGCCGGCCGCAGCAGTATCGATTTAGGGGGCAAAACCCTCGGACTGATCTTCAGTAAGGCCTCCACCCGCACTCGGGTGAGTTTCTCGGTGGCCATGGCCAGGCTTGGTGGCCAAACGATCGATCTCAATCCCCAGGTGAGCCAGGTAGGCCGCGGTGAGCCGGTGGCAGACACGGCACGGGTGCTGAGCCGCTATGTGGATGCCCTGGCGATCCGCACCTTCGCCCAGGACGAACTCGAGGAGTACGCCCACTGGGCCACGATCCCTGTGATCAATGCCCTCACCGACCTGGAGCACCCCTGCCAGGCCCTCGCCGACTATCTGACGCTGCAGGAGGTCTTCGGAGCAGTGGAGGGCCTGACCCTCAGCTACGTGGGCGACGGCAACAACGTGGCCCACTCGTTGATGCTCTGCGGCGCCCTGCTCGGGGTGAATGTGCGCATCGGCTGCCCGGTTGGATTTGAACCCGATGCAGCCGTGCTTGAGCAGTCACGCCGCCTAGCGGCGGCTCGCGGATCCGAGGTGGTGGTGCTGCACGAGCCGGTGGCTGCCGTGCGCGGCGCCCACGCCCTCTACACAGATGTGTGGGCCTCCATGGGGCAGGAGGAGGAAAAGGCAGAGCGGCAAAGGGCCTTCGCCGGCTGGTGTCTCAACGAAGAGCTGGTGGCAGAAGCAGATCCAAGCGCAATCGTGCTGCACTGCCTGCCGGCCTATCGCGGCCTCGAAATCAGCGCCGGCGCCATGGAGGGCAGCTCCAGCCGCATATTTGACCAGGCCGAAAACCGCCTCCACGCCCAACAAGCCCTACTGGCAGCCCTACTCGGCGGCATCTGAGCTGGACAAACAGGCCGCGAGGCGGTACATCTGTATCAGCGACGTGGCGTCCGTGCCCCATCCCAGCAACAACCAAGTCCAGCAAGAGCTCTCCTCTGCCCAGCAAGAGCTATACGACTGGCTTAGCGACTACATCGGCAGCAACCGCCACAGCCCCTCGATCCGCCAAATGATGGAAGCGATGGGGCTGCGCTCTCCGGCGCCGATCCAGAGCCGCCTGCGCCACCTGCAGCAGAAGGGCTGGATCACCTGGCAAGAGGGCCAAGCCCGCACCCTTCAGCTGCTGGGCGGAATGGCCAGCGGCATCCCGGTGCTCGGCGCCGTGGCCGCCGGCGGCTTGGTTGAAACCTTCGACGACATCCAGGAGCGCCTCGACCTGGCCCCCGTGCTCGATACCCGCGGCCTTTTTGCCCTCACCGTGAATGGCGATTCAATGGTGGACGCCCACATCGCCGACGGGGATGTGGTGCTGCTCGAACCTGTCAGCGACCCGAGCCGGCTCAAAGCAGGCACGATTGTCAGCGCCCTGGTGCCCGGCAGTGGCACCACCTTGAAGCACTTCCACCGCAGCGGAGCCACGGTGACCCTGGAAGCAGCCAACCCCGCCTATGCCCCAATCGTGCTCCCCGCCGACCAGGTAACGGTGCAGGGCAAGCTAGTGGCCGTCTGGCGCCAGGTCTAAACGGATGGCGTTGTAAGCTCAGTTAGCGCAAGGCAAGGCCACAAGCCAAGCGGAATGACCAGCATTCCGTTGCCATGGCGTTCTATCGGGGCCATAGCTCAGCTGGTAGAGCACCTGCATGGCATGCAGGGGGTCAGCGGTTCGAATCCGCTTGGCTCCATCAGTAGAACCCCTCTCCTTGAGGGGTTTTTTAATGCCCGGTGGCCTGGCCCGCCTGGGACCCTCTCAAGAGCCTGGAAAAAGCTGAGCGCACTTTACAAATCAACAGAGCTCGAGCCCAAGCATGAGCGACTAAAAAAACCACTATCACCCTGGTAACAGCGGGTGGTGAGCAAAACCAGTCCCCCCCCCTGCGTGGGTCGATCGTTTTGCTATTGCCTAATTGACGACTTTTTCTGCAATGGGGGGGGGGGCATCGGCGCAATGATCAATTCACAATATTCAGAGCCTCAAAGTTAATGCCAAAACCGCATAAATATGTTGATACACGTACAGCGGTCCTTAGGGAAGATCCGTGGCTTTTCCATTACCGTTAGTTGAACCGCCCACCCGCAAAGCCTCTGCGGTGACAGACGGATAACCATCAAGCAGCTTCTCGACAGCCTCGCTCGCGAGGCTTGCGATGGATCGGTCAAGCACAACTGAGAGCAGACGAAGCCGGTAGTGCAGTTCAGGGCGAACATCCAGTGTGATTTTTTTCAAAATGCACCAAAAGAATTATTGGTCAAATTTAGCACCAAGGAGTGAAATTCGACAGCCTGAAGCCCTGAAGTACCGGAGTAGCGGACTAGCGGACTGGCGGACTAGCGGACTAGCGGACTAGCGGAAAGCCAAAAAGATCTTATGCAAAGGCCTAGGCAAGCCAGAATCTCCAAAAATAAAGAATCACTATTAAAAGGTGAACAGCTCCACTTTGTTGCCACAAATCCGCAGATGACAATTCAGGGGTTAATTTAAATTTGAAATGGCTAGTCTGAAAAAAGATCTAACTCGTCAATCGCTCTTCAAAGCATCAGGACTATCCTTAGTGCTTGCGGCCAGCTTGCAGATTGCCCCTGCTTCTGCTGCCCCGAACGGAAGCCCAGGAGCTTCTGGCACAAGTGCTCCTCCTGCATTAGGCGGAACCGGTGGCGCCGCTGGCGCCGGTGGCATAAATGATCCCTCTGGCTCAGTTGGTGGAGTCGGAGGAAATGGCGGCGGCGGCGGGAATGCCGCCAGTCTCGGGGCCGCCTCTGCAGGCGGTGGAGCTGGTGGAGCTGGTGGAGCTGGTGGTTCTGGCGCACCAAAAGGTGCCGCTGGAAGTGCCGGATCAATCGGGAGCCTGACACAGATTGGTACAGGAAGCCTGGCCATCGGGGCCGCTGGTGCCGCTGGAATTGCAGGATCAGCCGGTATTGCCGGCGTTGGCGGTGCAGGTGGTAGCGGTGGATCGGGCAGCCAGGCTATATGCAATACGTTCAATTCCCTTGATACCTGTTCACAGGGAGCCGCTGGTGGTGCTGGTGGCGCCGGTGGTGCCGGTGGTTCTGGTGGCGCAGCTGGCAACGGGGGCAATGGCGGCTCCATCACGGCGAATGGCGATGGCGCCATGGTGATCGGCACTGCTGGTGCTGGCCTTACCGGAGGCAATGGCACCAACGGCACCGCCGGCGATCCAGGCCTTGCTGGTACTGGCGGAACTCAGGCCCAGGTAGATCCTCTGACCGGGGTCGTCACGCCAGGAACAGCTGGAACGGCCGGGCAAAACGGTGTAGCTGGGGTTGCCGGTACTGGCGGTGCCGTTGGTGCGACCGGCGGCAACGTGGCCGCTGTCGGTACCGGAGCCTTGGCCATCGGTAACGCCGTAGGCACCCTAGATGGTGCCAGTGCAACCGGCGGTGGGTCCATCGCCCTCGGCTCCTCCAATGGCTTGGTGGCAGGTGCTGTCTCGAATGGCGCTGGCGCCATTGCCATCGGCTCAGGTGCCTCCGCCACAGGTCCTAATTCAGTCGCTATCGGCACGGGCGTAACAGCTACTGCCAGTCAGGCGGTCATTAAAGGAGGCACAAACAGTGGCATTTTGACGCTGCAAGATGGTGACGCCGGCGCGGGTTCGACCGCGGGTTCAACCATCACGATCTCCGGCAGCGGTGGCGGGGCCCCGCAGACTGCATTCCAGACGACGACTGACGGGACTACAACTCAGGTGACCACAAGGGTGGGCACCGCCGATCCAGTGGTGGCGAGCACTGCAGTCCTGCAGGCCGGTGCTAACGGTGTCAGCGTCGACTCGGTTACAGGAACCACGGTGACCGGCGCCCTGGGTGTGACGGGCCAGACCACCACTGCTGGTATCGGCAACACCGGCCTGCTTGCCAACACTGGTAACCTCACCAACTCCGGTACTGCAACCATCGGTGGTGCTACCCAGATCAACAACTCCCTGGGTGTGACGGGCCAGACCACCACTGCTGGTATCGGCAACACCGGCCTACTTGCCAACACTGGTAACCTCACCAACTCCGGTACTGCAACCATCGGTGGTGCTACCCAGATCAACAACTCCCTGGGTGTGAC
>NZ_JAGQBS010000017.1:0-48111 GCF_024345755.1 Cyanobium sp. L1E-Cus
TAGGCTCAAAGCTACTCTCAAAGAGTAAGAAGAAGGTAAATTAGAGCTGGATCACCCAGAAATCCACCTATCTGCAAAATTGCTCTGTGCTGCCAGCGTGAAACCCTCGTTGACCAGAGCTTCCTTAAGTCTACCAATATTATTTACATTTAACATTTTGACTGCCTAATACTCGACTTTTAATCCATATATTGTTTGGCCTACCCCCCCCTTTTTTTATTATGCCTCGGCAAATCAAGGACGACGTAGAAAGATTAAGCCGCGGTAAATCGACTCAATCAAAAATAGGAAGCCGTCGAGTTCCTCACAGGTTAACGCAAAAGGAACGCATCCTTTTTGAAGCGGCAAAGCGTCAAGGCTTCTTGAAAGTCCCTGTAGCCGGTATTCGCCCAAACGTTCTTAATATTTATAGGTTGTGGTGCGATGCCGAGGTTAGAGATTGCATCATTATGGATAGCACTAAATCACAGAAGGCTTGCCAGCGCGGATAGCCTCAGCTCACAGCTTCCCAATGCAAAACGCTCCGTGCAGAACTGGCAGCTGTGGGCCGTAGCGGCCGCCCTCTCCGCAGCAGTAACCGCTCTATTGATCAAGGTGGGCGTTCAGGGAGTGGATGCGGGGATGGCCACCCTGTTCCGCACCCTGGCCGTAGCGATTGTGCTGGCTCTGGTGCTGCTGGTCAGCGGCCGACTCGATTGGCAGGAGCTGCGCCATCTGCCCGCTCTCAGCCTGGGCGCTCTCGCCCTCTCCGGTCTGGCGACAGGTGTCTCGTGGTTCTGCTACAGCCGAGCCCTGCAGCTGGGGCCCGTGGCTGGGGTGGCGGCACTCGACAAGCTCAGTGTTGTGTTGATTGCCCTGCTGGCTCTGCTGCTGCTTGGTGAGCAGCTCGACCTCAAGGCCTGGTTCGGGGTGGTGCTGATGGCTATCGGCGCTGCTTTGATTGCCTGGGTCTAGCGGCTCAGGCAGGGCGGATCGCGCTGGAAAAGGAAGCCCGCAAGCGCTGCCTGCAGCAGGCGGTACTGGTCCCTGTTGGGATGGCTGCTGATGAATTCCCGCATCGCCTGGTACAGGTCCTCCGGGAACTCATTGACGACGCTCACGTGGACCGCGGCGGCGTCAAAGCAGCAAAACCAGTCCGACAAGGCCGTGTCTTGCCGTGAGAAGCGAGACCTGAGCTGCCTTCCTGGCGGCTTGCTGTTCCTCTTGGGCTGGCCAAAACTCCCCACTGCCGCCGGTCAAGAGGAGAGGGCTTTTCCACAGCGGGGGCTGCACTGCTGGCGCCAGCAGCGAGGTCTGGGGCGTTAAGCCTGTGGAAAAGCCGCCGGTTATGGCGGGATACCGCTGAATTCGGTGGAAAACCCCATAGCTCAGCAGCCCTGATCGATCCGCCCACGCCCCTGCAGCAATACCAATCGGGTTTTGCGAAACAACAGCTCCTGCCTGAACCCAAACGCACAACCGCCCAGGGCAACACAGTGGCCGCCAAAGTGCTTGGTACGACTCAAAAATCTATTTGAGAGTTTGTGGCATAAAAGGCTTGGGGAGTCCCGGCTGTAGCAAGCCAAGCTTCAGTCATACCAACGGTTTCACTCTCTCAGCGCCTCAAACCCAGTGACGGCGAGTGACAGGAAGGAGCGTTCACAATGGGCAAGCTCCCCAACCTGGGCTTTTCTCATGGCTGATCACGACGGACGAAAACTCAGCGTTCGGGAAATGATCAATGCTCACCTGTTCCCGCTTCTGGCCTTAGTCGCCACAGCGAGCTCAGTCTCGATTGCCCTATCGCTTGGCCCCATTGCTGGCCAGTCCTCCCGCTGGAACCAGTGCTTCGATGCTGGGTTGGCGTGGCTGGAGCGCACAAGTCCCCGCGTCAAAGGTGGCGACCGCACGGCCATTGCGGCCAACTTCTGCAATGGCGGCCTGCCCAACAAGCCTGCGCGCTAGAGACACAGACGGTGCCAGTACATCAGATCTAGCGCCTTGTTGGATGGGCAGGCAGGCTTGGATCCCAAGAGTTGTAGCGGATACCTGATGTACTTCGTCGATTCAGTTGGGGCTCTGGCGTAGATGTCTAAACACGACTTTTAGCAGATGCCATGAGTAGCTACCTGATACGACGCGGCCTATGCGGTGGTTGAGCGTTACTACGCCGATATCTGCTGCTCAGACGATCGCGAGTACTACCGGATCGAGGTCTTAGGCGAGGAACTCCCTGGCTCCCCACCGCTCGCCCCCAATGGTCAAGCCATTCCGTGACCGCCTGGAGTGTCAAGTGCCGGATTCACCTTCCTTGAGGACGACAGTGAACCGATGGCCTTGAATGAAACAACCCCCCACCTGAGCAGCCTTCATGAAAAACACTTTCCTGGCCGCCGTCTTTGGAGGTGCCCTCACCCTTGCGGCGGTGCCCTCCTCAGCCAGTGAGTTGTGCGGGATCGGCTTCATCAGGGGCCCCTTGGGGAACTGTGTCGCGCGGGGTGTGGTTGCTGCACCCGTAGTTGCACCCGTTGTTGTTGCCCCAGTTGTCGCCCCTCGTGCGGTAGTGGCCCCTGGTGCTGCTGCCGTGCGCGGCCCTAATGGTGGCGCTGCCGTCCGTGGCCCTGAGGGTGCGGCCGCTGTGCGTGGCCCTAATGGCGGGGCAGCCGTTCGCGGACCCGAAGGCCGCACCTACGTTCGCCGCTGAACGAGTTGGCTACAGACCAACTGCGGCCCGGTGAACCTGGTGATCCAGCCGGGCTATCGCTTCGCGGTGGCGTACGGGTTGGGTTCAGCTCTGCAGCTGGATGTTCGGAGTGACTACCTGATAACCCCAGCCCCCGGCCTGGTTGTTGAAGGTCTGGTTGGTGAATAGGTCGGAGTAGATCGCACTCCAGTTGGAGATCCCGCCATCTCCCAGGCCCACGCTGATCACCTTGACGTTGTCTGGACTGCCGCTTGCCGCTGCGGTGCGATCGAGGGCTGCATTGAGCTCCCGTTGGTTCTGGCCCCAGATGTCCACACCATTGGCCGTGGGCACCTTGATCGGCGTGCCATTGCTCAAATAGCGCAGGCCAGACGAGATGATTGGATCACCGCCCAGATCGGCATCGGTGGGCAGGGCCACATTGACGCCGCTCCAGCCTTGGCCGAATTCGGGCCGGTTGTCCCACCAGGGGCGCCGCTCCGGACGCCCGTCGGTGAATAGACCCACGTACGTGAGGGTGTCGGTGGCCACCGAGGTGAGTTCGTCGTTCAGTAAGTCCTTGAGCCCCGTTAGCGCCCCCAGCATTTCCGTGCCGCTGTACCGGTTGCCGGGAGTGCCCGGGGCTGTGTAGGCGTCAAGGTTGCCGGGTGCAGGCAGGCCTCGCGCGATCCAATCGCCGCTGGTGCTGTTGCCGTATTGCTTGTCGGGTGTGGTCGTTGCCAGAACATCGCTGGCCAGAGTGACACCCTCGGCTGTGCTGCTGCTGTTGATCACCGTTTTGGTGTGGGTGACCAGGTAGCTGAAGTCGATCGTGTGAATGGTGACTGTCTGGGCTGTCTTGTTGTCGAATGGATTGTCAATCAGCTCCCAGCTGAGGATTTCGGTCGCCAGGCTCTGGCCGGGGGTGAGTTGGACATCGCCATTGAAGCCGATTTGATCACCCTTCTTGAAGATGTAGCCAGCGTTGTTGAAGACAGGCTTGAGTCCGTAATAAAAGGCCAGCCGGTTCTGCGCCTCCAGACGGGTGACGCCTGTGGGGTCGAGCCCCTGCATGGAGGTGGAGTTGTCGAGAAGCAGAAACAGGTTGACGGGCCTCGCTTCGGTGACGGGAATTGGCGGCTCCGGTCCCACCGATGGGCTGTCGTAGTTGATGTACACCGTGGCTGGGTTGCTGGTGGCTCCCTGTTCGTCCTGGACGGTGTATTTGATCGGGGTTGGGCTTGCGGTTACACCTGTCTCGGGTGTGAAGGTGATGTCGCCATTGCCAGGATCCACGCTCCAGGTGCCCTGGCCGGGAACCACAAGCGGTTCGCCAGGATTCGCCGTTCCTTCAATCTTGATCGTGCTCGGCACCAGCCTGGAATCGATGTCGGTGTCGTTGGCGATCACGCGAATGGTGCCGCTCTGGCCGGAGGTAAACCGGCCGATGTAGTCATCACTGGTATTGGGGCTGTCGTTGGTTCCCTCAACCGTGACGGCGAGCACGGCAATGTCAGTGAGTCCACCGCTGTGATCCAGCACGGTGTAGTTGAAGAATTCGGTGAGCTGCTCACCCACGTTCAGTCGTTCCACCGTTAGGTCGCTGTTGTTCACCACGTAGGTGAAACTGCCGTTGGCATTGATCAGCAGGCTGCCGTACTGCCCCTGAATGGCACTGCCAACGCTGCCGGCCGTGCCCGCACCTTCCACGGCACCGGTGCGGATGGCGGTGACCGTTCCCTTGCTGGGTAGCGGTGTGTCGTTGCTGTCCACATCGGTGTCGTTGGCCAGCACGTTGCCGCTGGCGTTGGCGCCGCCACTGCTGTTATTGATCCCACCGGCCTCCTTAGCAATGCCGCTGTCGTCGCTGGCCACGGGGGCGTCGTTGCTGCCCCGGATCGTGATCGTCAGCACGGCGGTGTCGGTGAGGCCGCCGCCATCGCTCACGGTGTAATTGAACGACTCGCTGAGCAGGTCGCCCGGGTTTAGGGCCTCCACCGTGGGATTGGCGTTATCGATCAAGTAGCGGTAGTTGCCGTTGTTGTCGATCGTGAGGGAGCCGTAAAGCCCTTGAAGGGGGCTGCCAACTACCCCGGCGGTGCCAAGGCCTTCCGCGTCGCCCAGCCGGATGGCAGTAACCGCTCCATTCAATGAAGGGGTGTCAGAGCGATCCACATCGGTGTCATTGGTAAGCACATTGCCGATGGCATCGGCGCCGGGTGTGCCGTTGAGAGTGCCCCCAGCCTCGATAGCGCTACTGGTGTCGTTTCCGGCGACAGGGGCATCATTGGCCCCCTTGATGGTGATCGTCAGCAGGGCGATGTCGCTGAGCCCGCCGGTGTCGAGCACGGTGTAATTGAAAGTTTCGGTGAATTGATCTCCCGCGTCCATCCCGTCCACCGCCGGGTTGCCGTTGTCGACGGTGTAGGTGTAGCTGCCGTTGGCGTTGATCCGGAGGGTGCCGTAGGTGCCAACCAGCACGAAGCCGCCGCTGCCATCGGGCACGCCAGCTACACCGGTGCCCTCCTTGATTCCCGTGCGGATGCCGGAGACGCTGCCCTTGGTCGGCAAGGGCGTGTCGTTGCGATCGACGTCGCTGTCGTTGGTGAGCACATTGCCGCTGGAGTTGGTGCCCGGCGTGCCGTTGTTGGTGCCGCCAGCTTCAAGGGCTGTGCCGGTGTCGTTGCGTGCGATCGGGGCATCATTCGCCCCATCGATGGTGATGCGCAGCACGCCGATGTCGGTGAGGCCGCCAAGGTCTCGGACCGTGTAGTTGAACTCTTCCTGCAGGCTGTCGCCGGGGCTGAGGGCGTCGACGAGTGGATTGCTGTTGTCAACGACGTAGGTGTAGGTGCCGTTGGCGTTGATGGTGAGGGTGCCGTAGGCCCCACGGACCACAAAAGCGCCAGCGCCATCTGGCGTCCCCGCCGTGCCGGCTCCTTCGCTGGCACCGGTTCGGATAGCTGTGACGACTCCATTTAGGGCAGGGGTGTCGTCGCGATCGACATCAGTGTCGTTGTTGAGCACGTTGCCGGTGGCATTGCTGCCGGCGGTGCCATTAGCAACACCGCCCGCTTCCAGGGCGCTGCTGCTGTCGTTACTGGCAACGGGGGCATCGTTGACACCGTTGATGCGGATGTTGAGAACAGCGGTGTCAGTCAGGCCGCTGGGGTGATCGAGAACCGTGTAGTTGAACGATTCGATGATGAAGTCGCCGGCATCCAACGCTTCGACGAAGCGGTTGCTGTTATTCACCACATAGGTGTAGCTGCCATCGGCCGCGATGGTGAGGGTTCCATAGAAGCCAACAAGCTCAAAGGCACCTCCGGCGATCGCCGCACCGTCGAGACCGACGCCCTCCTTGGCGCCTCTGCGGATGGCCGTGATCGTGGCCAGAGGTGGTGCCACGCTGTTGCCGCCATCGTTATTGTCGACATCGCGATCGTTGCTAATCACGTTGCCACTGGCATTGGTGCCGGCCGTGCCGTTCAAGGTGCCTCCTGCCTCCACGGCCGAGCCGGTGTCGTTTGCTGCGATCGGGGCATCATTGGCCCCGTCGATCCTGATCGTCAGCCGTGCGATGTCGGTGAGGCCACCGCGGTCACGCACCGTGTAGTTGAACTCATCGCTGAGGGTCTGGCCCGGGCTGAGAGCATCAACGGTTGGATTGCTGTTGTTGACCACATACGTGTAGCTGCCGTTGGCAGCGATGGTGAGGATTCCATAGCTGCCTGTCAGCACGAATCCACCGAATCCATCCGCAGTCCCGGCCGTGCCGGAACCCTCCGTTGCACCGATGCGGATCGCCGAAACCGCTCCGTTGAGCGTAGGAGTGTCGTCGCGATCGACATCGGTGTCGTTGCTGAGCACGTTGCCGGTGGCATTGCTCCCGGCGGTGCCATTGGCCACGCCGCCCGCTTCTAGGGCAGCACCGCTGTCGTCGCTGGCGACAGGGGCATCATTGACACCGTTGATGCGGATGTTGAGAACAGCGGTGTCAGTCAGGCCGCTTGGGTGATCGAGAACGGTGTAATTGAACGACTCGATGATGAAGTCGCCGGCATCCAGTTCATCGACGATTGGGTTGCTGTTATTCAGCACATAGCTGTAGCTGCCTTTGGCCGCGATGGTGAGAGTGCCGTAGAAGCCGACAAGCTGGAACAGGTCTCCGGCGATTGCCGTACCCGTGAGCCCCTCACCTTCCTTGGCACCCCGGCGGATGGCCGTGATCGTGGCCAGCGGGGGTGCCGCGCTGTTAGCACCGTCGTTGTTGTCGACATCGCGATCGTTACTGATCACATTGCCGCCGGCATCGCTGCCGGCCGTACCGTTCTGCGTGCCCCCTGCCTCAACGGCTGTACCGCTGTCGTTGTTGGCAACAGGGGTATCGTTGCTGCCACCGATGTTCACCGTAAGCACGGCTGTGCTCGTTCCCACCCCGTCGCTGAAGTCGTAGTTAAAGAACTCGCTCAGCGTGTCGCCCGGATCGAGCGCATCAACAACAGGATTGCTGTTGTTGATCCTGTAGATGGAGTCGCCATTGGGATTGACGGTCAGCGTGCCGTATATGCCCGTGAGCACCAAGTTTCCGGCTGCATCGACACTCCCTGCCGTGCCTGAGCCAGGGGTGTCGCCCGTACGGATGGCGATCACGCTGGTCCCGGCCGGGAGGCTGGGGTCGAGCAGATCACCGCGGCCGGCGAACCCGCCGGAGCTGTTGTTCACGCCGCCGGCTTCGCCGGCGATGAGGGTATTGGCGGTGGCATTGCCATCCTGAGCGCCTTCAATCGTGATCGTCAGGATGGCGATGTCCGTGAGGCCACCTGGATGATCGAGAACCGAGTAGTTGAATGACTCCGTTAGTACATCGCCGGGGTTGAGCGCATCAACGCTGGGGTTGGCGTTGTCTACCACATAGGTGTAGATGCCGTTGGCGGCGATCGTGAGGGTTCCGAAGCTACCCACCAGCACGAAACCACCACTGCCATCCGGGGTTCCGGCCGTGCCTGAACCATCTGTTGTTGCACCACGGCGGATGCCGACGATCGTGCCATTGATGGCCGGGGTGTCATTCGAGTCGACGTCGGTGTCGTTGAGCAGCACATTGCCGGTGCCATCGGCTCCGCCCAAACTGTTGCTGATGCCGCCAGCCTCGATGGCGGTGCCGGCATCATCACTGGCCACCGGGGCATCATTGACCCCGTTGATGTTGATGGTCAGAACGGCGATGTCGGTGAGGCCGCCTGGATGGTCCTGAAGCGTGTAGTTGAACGTCTCCGTCAGAACATCGCCGGGGTTTAGCGCGTCGACCGTGGAGTTGGCATTGTCCACCTCGTAGGTGTAGATGCCGTTGGCGTTGAGGGTCAGGCTTCCGTAGGCGCCGGCCAACGCTGCTCCCAGGCTGCCGGCATTGCCAAGCCCTTCCTTGTCGCCGCTGCGGATCGATAGCACCGAGGCCAGAGGCGGGGCGACAAAATTCGCCCCATCTGCTGTATCCACATCGCGATCGTTGCTGATCACATTGCCGGTGGCATTGCTGCCGTCGGTGTTGGAGGTGCCGCCTGCTTCGACGGCTATGCCGGTGTCGTTGTTTGCAATCGGGGCGTCGTTAACACCAGTGATGGTGATGGTGAGCACCCCGATGTCGCTTAGCCCACCGGGACGATCACGCACGGTGTAGTTGAAGCTCTCGATCAGAGTGGCGCCGGGATCGAGTGCATCAACAGCTGGATTGCTGTTGTCAACCACGTAGATGTAGCTGCCGTTGGCATTAATCGTGAGCGTGCCATAAAGGCCTGCCAGGCCCGTTCCCACCGTCCCGGCTGTGCCGGAGCCCTCGCCGGCGCCGGTGCGTATGGCGCTCACGGATCCATTCAGGGCCGGCGTGTCACCGGCGTCGACGTCGGTGTCGTTCAGCAGCACATTGCCGGTGGCGTTTGAGCCAGCCGTGCCGTTGAAGGTGCCGCCGGCCTCCAGGGCCGTGCCCGTGTCGTTGATCGCCACGGGGGCATCGTTGGCGCCGGTGATGATGATGGTCAGCACCGCTGTATCGATCAGACCACCGGGATGGTCGAGCAGGCTGTAGTTGAACAAGTCGCGCAGTGTGGATCCGGCGTCGAGCGAATCCACATCGAGGAGGCTGTTGTCAACTACATACACATAGGAACCGTCGGCCTTGAGCGTCAGTGCGCCATAGAGACCCTGCAGTGCTGTCCCCACCACACCGCTGGTACCGCTGTCTTCCTTGTCGCCGGTCCGTACAGCCGTGATCCTGCCCTGCGGCGGGCCTGTGAGATTGTTGCCGTCGGCCGTATCAACATCACGGTCGTTGATGATCACATTGCCGACGGCATTGCTGCCTGGGGTGCCATTTCGGGCGCCACCAGCTTCGATGGCATTGCCGAAGTCATCAGCGGCCACGGGCGCATCGTTGGCCCCGGTGATCGTGATCGTCAGGATGCCGATATCCGTGAGCGCACCATCGGAGACGGTGTAGTTGAAGGACTCACTCAGGAAGGCGCCCGGATCGAGGGGGTCGACCGCTGGATTGGTGTTGTTGACCACATAGATATAGGTGCCGTTGGCCTGGAAGGTGATCGATCCATACAGGCCCTGCAAGGGCGCACCGATGGTGCCGGCTGTGCCTGATCCCTCGGTCGCTCCGGTGCGGAAGGATTCGACGAAGCCGTTGAGCGCGGGCGTGTCGTTGGAGTCGACGTCGGTGTCGTTGGTGAGAACATTGCCGATGGCATTGGCCCCAGGCGTGCCGTTGGAGGTGCCGCCGGCTTCCAGGGCGGAACCAGCGTCGTTAAGGGCTACCGGAGCGTCGTTCCTTCCCTGAATCGTGATCGTCAGGACGGCGATGTCGTTGAGTCCGTCCCGATGGTCGAGCAGGGTGTAATTGAACGACTCGCTGAGGGTGTCGCCTGGGTTCAAGGCATCCACCATGGGGTTGGTGTTGTCGACGACGTAGGTGTACGTGCCGTTGGCACTCAGGGTGAGCGAGCCGTAGATCCCCTTCAGGGCCGCTCCCACGGTGCCGGCGGTGCCCGCCCCCTCCTTGGCACCGGTGCGCACGGCCACCACCGTGCCCTCAGGCGGTGCCACCAGGTTGTTGCCGTCCCGGTTGTCGATGTCGCGATCGTTGCTGATCACGTTGCCGGTGGCGGTGGCGCCAGGGGTGCCGCCGGCCTTCACAACCGTGCCCGTGTCGTTGGCAGCAACGGGAGCATCGTTGGCGCCCTGGATCGTGATCGAGATCACCCCGATGTCGCTCAGGGCCCCATCGGAAACGGTGTAGTTGAAGGATTCACTAAGGCTGGCGCCTGGATCCAGGGCATCCACAAGCGCGTTGCGGTTGTCCACCACATAGGTGTAGGTGCCGTCGGCGTTGACGGTCAGCTGGCCATAGGTGCCAAGGAGTGGAGCACCGAGGCTGCCGGCCGTGCCTGACCCCTCGGTGCTTCCGGTGCGGAAGGAGGTCACCTTCCCCTTGGAGGTGAGGGGGTTGTCGGCGGGGTCTGGATCGTTGTCGTTGGTCAGCAGGCTGCCGGTGGCATTGCTGCCGGGGGTGGTGTTGGAGGTGCCGCCGGCTTCGACGGCGTTGCCCGTGTCATTCACCGCCACGGGAGGGCGGTTGGCCACCAGAATCAGGGTCTTGCTGCTGAGGTAGTCGTTGACGCCGCCATCACCATTGCGTTCTCCATTGGCGGCGCCTGAGCCGCCGGGGGTGCTGCTGCCGGTGCTGTTGCCGCCACTGCCAGTGGGCGTCCCAGTGCCCGGCAGGCTGGTGTAGGTGACCTGGGCGGTGTTGGTGAGGGCAGTGCCCGGTGGCAGGCCGGCGGAAAGCACACCTAGGTAGGTCAGGGTGACGCTCTGGTTGATGTCCAGTTCAGGGATCAGAACTGAGATCCGATCGGCCAGTCCATTGCTGCCACTGAAGATCGAGTTATCGGTGGGCGCCGGAGCACCCGTCTGGCTTTGAACGATCGTTGGAGAACCGCTGAGGTCGAAGTTGAGCCCCAGGGCATCGAGGTTGTCGTCGATGAAGAGGTTGAACGCCTTGACCGTGCCCGTGTTGCGGACAACGACGGTGTAGACGAGGGTGTCGCCGGGGGTGGCGTTGGCGTTTCCGGCAACGCCGGTTTTCTCGATGGCAACCGTTTTATCGGTCTCCAGCTTGGGCTCCAGCACCGACAGCGGTGGGGCACTGGAGGTGACTTGACTGGTGATTCCCGAGAGGCTGGATTTGGCGATGAAGCTGTTGGTGAGGGTGACGCCGGCCTGATTGCTGGCCACATTGGCCACGATGGCGTTGAACTCGACAATCACCGACTCGATCTGTGCGTCGACGGCGTTGAGGTTGACTATTTGCCCCAGGGACCAGGTGAGTGCCTGTCCTGTCACCGTCGGTGCAAAGCGAGCGGTGGGGATCACCGTGTTGTTGTTGCCAGCGCTGGGGAGGTAGTAGGGGGTGATCGGCCCCAGACTCCAGGTCAGGTCTGCTGGATTAGTACTGACGAAGGCCAGGCTGGCGGTGTTGTCGTTGAGAAAGGTGAGACCCGTGGGCAGGTTGTCGACAAAGGACGTGTTGCCGATCGTGCCCTGGGGAATGCTTGTCTGCAGCCGGAAGCGCACAATTTCACCGATCGCTACCCCGTTGCCACTGGTGTGGGCCTCGGAGGTGAGCCGGGTGCTCTTGATGGGACCCAGGTCCTGACTCACCACTGACTGGCTGGCGTTCTTGCTGTAGGTATTGACGCCGCCGCTGCCGTTCCGCTCACCGTTCTCAGCACCGGATCCCCCAGGGATGCTGCTGCCGGTGGTGTTGCCGCCGGTCCCATTGGGGGTGCCTGTGCCCGGCAAACCCGTGTAGGTGATGTTGGCGGTGTTGGTAAGGGTGGTTCCGGGTTGAATTCCGGTCAGCAGCACGCCCTTGTAGGTGAAGCTGAAGCTCTGGCCGCCGCTCAGCCGGTCGATCTTGAGCTGGATCCGATCACCGTCCGCAGCACTGGTGCCATTGGTGACGGAGTTGTCGACGATTGAGCTGGTGCCGGACGGCAAGGTGCCGGGCAGGGTGACGCTCTGCAGGTCAAAGTTGCTGCCCAGGTTGCCTAGGGCATCGTTGAGCACCAGATCGAAGGCATCGGCACGGCCCGCCGCGTTCTTCACCGTGACCGTGTAGATGAGGGTGTCGCCCGCCTGGACGTTGCTGGTGGGGCTGACGGCCTTGGTGATCGTGATGTTGGGCTCCGTGATCGTCACCGCCGTGGAGCCGCTGGCGGAGCCGCCCGCGTAGCTCACCGTGGCGGTGTTAGTGCGGGTGGTGCCGTTGCTGTTGCCGCTGATGTTGGTGACTAGGGCGTTGAACTCAATCGCAATCGAGTCGTCGACAGCGTTGTTGCGATCGCTGTTGGTGAGGGTGCCGAAATCCCAGGTGAGGGTGGAACCGTTGATCGTTGGGGTAGCGGGCCTCAGGGAGCCACTCACCCCGGAGGAGAAGATCGGGGTGGAGGCACTGCCGTCGCCCAGGAACGAGACTCCCGTAGGCAGGCTGTCCACCAGCTTGAAGTTGGCCAGGTTCCCCTCGGGAACCGTCACCTGCAGCCGGTAACGAACGATCTCACCGATGGCGACGTTGCTGCCGCTGGTGGATGCCTCTGAGGTGGAGACGACCGACTTGCTGACCGTGGCGTTGCGCAGCGTGATCGTGGCGTTATCGATCAGCTTTGTGGAGCCGGGTAGATAGCCCGTGCCTCCGGCGGAAACGTTGGTGTAGTCCTCCAGCACGCCCACGTTCGTGAGTTTGCTGCCCACCAGCTGGGAGTAGGCATCCTGATTGATGCTGGTGTCGAAGGTCACCACGGCGATGTTGCGGCCGCTGCTGGAGTTGTAGCCGTCGATGGCGCCGCCGCCGGCGCCTGTGAGCGGGTCGGCGGCGGTTGGGCCGGGGTCGCTCAGCCGGACGCCGGTGGCGGAGAAGATGTCCGCCTGGCTGGCGGCCGTGCCGTCGGGCTTGGTGTAGCCCATCAGGGCACCGCTGCCGTCGACGATGCGCAGACTGCCGGGGGTGAAGGTGAGGCCAGCGGGTAGTTCATCGCGCAACTGCACGTTGAAGGCGCCGCGGTAGCTGGTGCCGATGTTCTCGATCACCATCACGAAGCGGACGGTGTCGCCCGCATCTAGCCCCGTGACGTTGGAATCAAGGGCATTGCTCTTAACGGCACCGGTGGAGCCGTTGCCGCCCGCCACGCTGATGCCGCTGCTGCTCACCGCGCCGCTGAAGGGCACGCTGCCGATCGAGGCAGGGAAGGTGGCGCCACCCGTATTGAGGGTGGGGCTGTAGGTGACCCCTTGGGCTCCGCTGAGGCTGTCGCGGCTGGTGACGACGATGCCTTTGCGGATCTTGAGGTTGGGGGCCAGCACCTCACCGGTGACCGCCGCGATCTGGGGCGGACGGGAGGTGCCGTTGGAGTCGACCGTGGTGGCGGTAGCAATGTTGGTGATCGGAAGCCGGTCGTCGATCGCCGCACCGGTCACGGTGACGGTGTAATAAAGGTCGACGGTGACGGGAGTGTGAGTGGGGTCGCTGGTGTTGGCGATCGTCGCAACCAGATCATTGACCGCCGGCCCGGATTTGAGCAGGTTGTCCACCAACGGCGGAGCGGTGTGGAGGCTGCCGTAGCTGAACCGTCCCGTCGGGGGCAGGCTGCCAGGGCTGCTGGCGGTGGCGCCTGAACCGAACAATTCGAAGCCGGTGGGACTGGCACCCCCACTCGCTTCGCCATCCACGTTGTAAACCGGCGTGGGCAGGAAATCGCTGAGGTTGAACCCGTGGATGTCGCCGATGGGGAAGGTCACCTTGATGCGATAGGTGACCGTGTCGCCGGGGGTGAGCACCAGGGGAGCGGAGCCCAGGGCCTGGCCGTTGCGCGCCACCACCGTCTTGGCATTGCCGATGTCGGCCACGCTCATGGCAACACCGCTGGTGTCGCTGACCTGGCGGTTGGTGTCCAGGAACAGGCCTAATGGCAGCTGTTTCTGGATGTCACCCTGCAGGGTGACATTGTTGGCCAGCTGGTCGCCCGGCTTGATGTTCTGGCCGGCGGCCTTGGGGGCGACGTAGAGGTCGTCGACGCTGGCTGTGAAGGTGATCGAGCCCCTCGTAGCTCCTGCGGTGGTGCTGAAGACCCGCCCACCCTGGAGGATGCCATCGTTGCCAATCGACTTCAGCCAGCCGCTGAGGTTGAAGCTGAGGCTGTCCTTGCCATCAACCCCAGGTCCTGCGACATCCGGCAGGTAGGTGATGTAGGCAGGATCGAAAGCCGCCGACCCATTGCCGGTGAGGGAGACGCCCTGTTCCTGGAGGTTGATCCTGGCGCTGCCGGGGGTATAGGTGAGTCCGTCGCCGAGCAGATCCTTGACGATCAGATCGCCGAAGGCGAAGTAATCGGAGATCTGGAAATTGAGGGTGAACGTGAGGTCGCCACCCGGGAGCACCGAGCCGGAGCTGGCGGATTTCTGAATCGCCAGGGCCTTGGCGATGATCTCATTGTTGGCGGGCGTGTTGAGCTTGACGCTGCCGTCGGGAGAGTTGCCCCAGGTGGCGGAGACGGAGGCGTTGTTGGCGTAGGTGATCGCCCCGCCCGTGGTGGGGTCGAGGGTGTCGGGAACGAAGAACCTGATCTGGGCGGCCGCCTCCTCCGTGCTCGTGGTGCCCGTGGTGGGGCCGCCGTAATCGATGACGACCTGGTTGTTGCTCGGGGCCGTGGGGTTGCCCACCGGCTGCTGGGTGAGCTTGCCGTTCAGCTTCAAGCTGGGGTTGATCTCCAGCAGGTTGAGATCGTTGGGCAGGGTGTCGCTGACCACCAGCTTGTTGAGCTGGGCCCCATCGGCAATGTCGGCCGACAGCCGCCAGGCGCCAATGAAGTTGGGGCCGGTGGCCGTTTCCGACTCCGCAAGGTTGTTGCTCTTGCTGAAGGTGAGGGGTGAAGGCACAACCTGCCCCGTCACGTTCGGGGCGCTGATCGGTGGATCCGTCAGCGGGTTGTTGAGGGGATCAGTGCCGAGGGCGTAGCCGCCGCCGGCCCGCAGCGGCACGGGCCCAAGCGTGGGGCTGGTGGCCTTCACCGACACCGGCACGCTCACCACCAATGCGGGAGCGGAGGCCACATAGCTGCCCACGGGCAGCTGCCAAATCAGCAGCGTGTCGGGGGTGGCACTGGTGAGGGTGGCCCCGGTGAGGGGGTGGACGAGGGTGTACGGACCGCTGGTCCCGCTGCGGGTGAAGGTATAGGTTTTGGTGGCGATGGGAAGCAATGCCCAGCTGGCGGCACCGAAGCTGAGGTGGTTGCTGGGGGCTGCGACCTGGAGCTCCAGCCAGGGTTGGAAGCCGGTGCCGCTGGACTCATCAAAGGTGAGCTGCAGGTTGCCGCTGTTCCCATAGAGCAGGTCCAGCGATGAGGGACCTAGAGCTACAGTGGGTGAAGGGGCCACGAGAGATTGCGCTACGCCAGATAGGCATCAACCTACCAAGTGTTGCCCACCCCGCGGCGCAATTTGGACAGCGATTCGGTTGGTTGGATCTCTGTTTTTTCTTCTTGTTGCCCAGTCCTGGTTCTCCTTTGGCGTTGACTCGCTGACCTGCTCCTCATGGAGCTGGTCATGATCTACTTTGCGTTTGCAATTCCGGCATCGGCAGATGTCGTTGAGAGCACCAGGCCGGCTGCGCAAGATCCGGCGGAAGCACTCAACCCAACTCAACCCACCCTCTTACAGGCATGGCGACTTCATTCCGTAACACCATCTTGCTGGGGTTCGCCGCCGCTCCGCTGCTGGCCCTCTCCCTGCCGCTTGCACCGGCCAGGGCCGCGATCTGCCCGGATGGCACCGAGGCGGAGTTCTGCTTTCCGCCGCCGGCTCCCGCGGCACCGCCGCTCTCGGTCAACGTCTATCGCCCCGACGCCCGCCTGCAGCCCCTGGGACTCGGCCGCAGCTGGCAAGTGTTCGGTCGGGATCTGCTGGAGATCCTTCCCCAGAAGGTGCCCTTCGATCCGAATGTGGATCATGGGATCGATGTAAACCAATACACGGTGGCGGGCCCGGAAACCACATCCGATCCCGCCTTCCGCTTCAGTAGCGAACCAGGTGCTTACTACGCAGAGCGCACCGGCTGGCGGCTGCGGGTGTTCGGGGATGGCTTCGGCGGTCCCGTGGTCCGCTCGGGCGGATCGGTGGGCACCTCCTCCTTCGATGGGGCCCAGCTGGGCCTCCGACTCGATTACGCCTTCAGCCGTGATCTCGTTGCCGGCGTCTTCGGACGCTTTGGTCAAGGCTCGGCCGATGGCGGCTCCCTGTTCAGCAACGGCACCAGCTTCAGCGGCCAATCCTCCGATCTCACCTGGGGCGGCGGCGGTCTGTTTGCCCAGTGGTCCCGTCGGGACTGGTTCATCAGTGGTGCGATCGGTGGCGATGGGTTGAGCAGCCAACAACCCTTTGCCATCAGCAGCAGTAATGCCGCCGGGGTCCGCACCAGCTCCCCTTCCGTCAGTGGCAGTGCTTTCAACACGGCACTGAATTTTGGTGGACGCATCCGTCTGTCCGACACCCAGTTGCTCGAACCCAGCGCCCTACTCACTACCTCCAGCCTGTCCTTCGGCCAGGTGAGAATCACCGATAGCACCACCAACCAGAGCTTTTTGCTGCCCTCCAGCAGCAGCACCGTGGGCACCGCCGACATCGGTGTCACCTGGCGGGCGCCGATGCAGCAAGGCAAGAACCTGATCACACCGTCCTTGCGGGTGAGCTGGCTGGGCGCTGGCTTCCTAGGCGGAGAGCCCGCCACGGTGGTCAGCAGCGGCAGCGGCACCCAGGCCACCCAGGCCACCGGCTCCCTGGTGCAGAGCAGCGGCCTTGGCCTGCAGGGGCAACTGGCCTACACCCTCAGCGACAACACCACCTTCTATGTGCGGGGCGGCGCCGGGTTGTATTCCGGTGGCACCGCCTGGGACGTGGGTGGTGGCATCAAATTCCGATGGGGTGGCGCCAGCCGGGCCGTGGCGGCCGTTCCGGCCCCTGCCCCTCAGCCCGAGCCCGAGCCCGCCCCTGCTCCAGTGGTGGTGCCGGCCCCCGCTCCCCAGCCGATCCGAGGCCTGTGGTGAGGCAATCTCTCACCAGTCCTTCAACTTCACATGAAGGAAGCACGCTGGGCTGATATTCATCAGACAAGTCTATGTTGCAGGTATTGCTTAGCTGCCGTGCCCCAGAGCGAGCTACTGCTGTTTCTGGCCCATGTGGGGACTGATTCAGCCCCTACTACTGAGTGCGCTTTAGTCCGCAATCAGTACTTACAAAACAAAACCCCTGAGGAATACCTCAGGGGAGCTGGCGCCTAGGGCCATGCATTCCAGATGTGGGGCGGATGGTCCTCCTAAGGGCACCTGTGGCGGTGCGGCTGGAGTGTCGATCAGTCAGGCGCACGAGGTGAGCGGCATTGGGGAATGCGGCTTTCTTGCCCGACTGAACGACCCGCTCACGGATAGGTAAAGACTGTTGGAGCAGGGGCCTATCTCCCTTTCCTAGGGTCGATTGCTTTGCTGCCGAAAGCGAGAGGGGCGATGCCGGATCTAATCGTGATCGGCAGTGGCCTGGGGGGCCTTTGTGCCGCCGCCATCGCCTCGCGCCACGGGCTGGAGGTGCAGGTGCTGGAGGCCCACAGCCAGCCCGGCGGCGCCGCCCATGGTTTTCGACGGGGACCCTTCCACTTCGAGTCTGGTCCGTCGCTTTGGAGCGGGCTGGGCCGCTGGCCTAGTGCCAACCCCTTGGCCCAGGTGCTGCGGGCCGTGGGTGAGAGCGTGCCGGTGGCGCGCTACTCGGAGTGGGGACTGCTGTTACCCGAGGGCAATCTTCGGGTTGGCGTGGGCTTGGATCCATTTCTGGAGGTGCTCCGCAGCCTGCGGGGGCCAGCGGTTGCCGCTGAATGGCAGGACTTTCTGGTGACCATGGCCCCGTTGTGCCGCGCCGCCGGATCGCTGCCGCTGTTGGCCCTGCGCCCCGGCGCTGGCCTGCTCACCACTCTTGGCAGCCAGGGTTTGGGGCTGATCGGCCAGGCGGGCCAGCTGGCAGCGCTGGGCGGGGCTTTTGGGCCTATTGCCCGCCGCCATCTGCGCGATCCCTTTCTGCTCCATTGGGTGGAGATGCTGTGTTTTCTGATCTCCGGCCTGGAGCCCGATCAGACCAGTGCAGCCGCCATGGCCACCCTGTTTGGCGAGTGGTTTGAGCCCGATGCGGGGTTGGATTACCCGTTAGGTGGCAGCCCCGCCGTGGTGGACGCATTGGTGCGGGGGATCCGCCGCCATGGGGGCGAGCTGCGCACGGGCGCGTCGGTGGCTGAAATCCAACTGTCGGCGGGGCGGGCCACGGGGGTGCGCCTAGTCAGCGGCGAACGGCTGAACGCCCGCCACGGAGTTATTAGTAATGCCAGCCCATGGGATACGGCCGCCCTGCTGGGTAAGGGCAGTGCACCGGAGCGTTGGCGCCAGAAGCTTCTGGCTGCGCCGGCTTGTCCCAGTTTTCTGCACTGGCACCTGGCTTTCAAAGATGAAGGCCTGGCCGAGCTGCCCATCCACCATGTGTGGGTGGGAGATTGGCAGCGGGGCATCAGGGCTGAGCGCAACATGGTGGTGCTGTCGATGCCGTCGCGGCTGGATCCCTCCCTGGCACCGCCGGGCCACCAGGTGCTGCACGGCTACACGCCAGCCAACGAACCCTGGGAGCTCTGGAAGGATCTGGAGCGGGGCACCCCCGCCTATGAGGAGCTGCGCCGCGAGCGTTGCGGTGTGTTCCATGGCGTTTTCGATCAACTGGTGCCCGATTGGCGCGAGCGGGTGGTGCTCGAGCTGCAGGGAACCCCCCTCAGCCATCGCGACTTCCTGCGGGTGCACCAGGGCAGCTATGGCCCCGCCTGGCCCGCCAACCGTGGAGCCTTCCCCGGCGGCGGCACCCCGATCAAAGGCTTGGCGCTCTGCGGTGCGGGTGTATTCCCCGGAATTGGCGTACCGCCCGTAGCCGTGAGCGGCGCCATGGCGGCCCACCGCTTTGTGCCCGCTGCGGCCCAACGGCGATTGCTGGAGGAGTTGGAGCTGGTGAGCTGAATATTTACTGCTTACTGCTTAGTTCTGGTCAATTAATTTGTTTTGGCTATGGGGATGGGGCGGGGGCTGTGGTGGGCACTTTTTACCTCAAGCCCGACTCCCTGCGCCTCGGCGCCCATGTGGCCTATGCCGGCTATGTGGATGCCTTGGTGATGTTCCAGGGGCTTGTGGAGGGGCCAACCCCATGAAGGTGGTGCCGCTGCGGCTTGCGCCGGGAGACGACCTCCGGCAGACGCTGGAAACCTGGATGGGCGAGCAGCAGGAGCAGGCGGGCTGCGTGATTAGCGCCGTGGGCAGCCTCTCGGTCGCCCAGCTGCGCTTTGCGGGGGCTGCTGAGGACACGACCATCCACGGTGAGCTGGAGATACTCAGCCTGGCCGGCACCCTTTCGCCCGATGGCGCCCATCTGCACATTGCTGTGGCCGACAGCAGGGGCGCCGTGATCGGCGGCCACCTCTGCACCGGCTCCCTGGTGCGCACCACCGCCGAGTTGGTGGTTGGCCTGCTGCCGGAGTGGCATTTCTGGCGGGAGCTAGATCCTGCCACCGGCTATGCCGAGCTGCGGATAAGTCCTAGGGCTGCGGGCTAAGGGGCAGCCGTAGCTCCATTAGCAGAAACACCAGCCAGGCAACGCCAGAGCTGATACTGCCTGTCCAGTCGTTAAGCAGCAGTTCGACAATCGATACGGTGCTGGCGCCCCTCATTGCCCAGGATTTCGCCAGCTTCTTCAGCACCGGCCACGCTGGCTATACCAATTACTCCACCCTGGAGCCCCAGCCATGAGTACCTCAACCTCCACAGATGTGCTGGTGATCGCCGCTAGCAACGGCCATAACCTGCAGCTGGCTGAGCGCTTCGCAGCGGCCGCACGCCAGCAGGGCCAAAGCGCTGCCGTGCTCGATCTCACCACCATCAACCTGCCACTGTTCACCCCTCGAGCGCAGGCCGTAGGCACACCGCCAGGGTTGGCAGCGTTGGAGGCCCAGCTGGCTGCCGCTCCGCGTTGGGTGATCTGTTCGCCGGAATACAACGGCTCGATCCCGCCGGTGCTAACCAGCGCCATCGCCTGGCTGTCGGTGCGGGGCAGCGACTTCCGGGCCCTATTCAACTGCCGCCCAGTGGTGATCGCCACCCACTCCGGCGGCGGCGGCTATGGCGTGCTCACTGCTATGAGGCTGCAGCTGGACCATCTCGGTGCCCATGTGGTGGGCCGCCAGCTGTCCAGCAACAGCGACAATCCGGCCAAGGACGACTCCATCGCTGAGCTGATCACGCGCCTGCACCAAATCCATATTTCCCAACCATGACCACCTCTTCAGGCCTGGTATTTCGCCCGGCATCCGAGCGTTTCCACAGCCAGCTCGACTGGCTCGACAGCTGGCACAGCTTTTCCTTTTCCAGTCATTACGACCCAGCCTGGATGGGCTATGGCCCCTTGCGGGTGATCAACGACGACACGATCGCTGCCGGCAGAGGCTTCGGCATGCACCCCCACCGCGACATGGAGATCGTGACCGTGATGGTGGAGGGCCAGCTCAACCATTGCGACTCGATGGGCCACGCCGAGGTGCTGCGCGCCGGCGAGGTGCAGCGCATGAGCGCAGGCACCGGTGTGATGCACAGCGAGATCAACCAGGGCGATAAGCCATGCCGGCTGCTGCAGATCTGGATCGTGCCCAGTGGCACCGGCATCGCCCCGGCCTACGAGCAGAAACCCTTCGCCATCGGTCCCGGCTGGGCTCCCCTGCTGGATCCCGAGCAGGCCGATGGCGCCATGGCGATCCACCGGCCGGTGCGCCTCTGGCGGGCTCAGCCCGGTGCAGGCGAGACGCTCAGCCTGGCCCTTGGCACAGGCCGCCAGGGCTGGATCCAGCTGATTGATGGGGCCGGGGAGGCCAATGGCCATCCCCTGCAGCAGGGTGATGGTCTGGGCTACGACGCCGGCAAGCTGGAGGCCTTCACTGCAGGGTCAGGTGGAGCAGACCTGCTGCTCTTTGAATTGTGTTGAACGTCATCTGGGGAGCTTCATGAGGGCTGGGCGCCGGAGGTGGCCTTCCTTATTGCCTTGGCCTATTAGCGCTCGAGTAGGCCAAAGGCTGATCCAATCGGAAACCGCCTTCCGTCGCCGCCACAACAAGCAGTCTGGTCCGCCATCACCAACACTGGCTTAGCTGAGAGAGCACTTCCCGCGCCCATGGTCTTCGCCTCGCCTCGCGCCTACATGCTGCTGTCGACGGCAGCAGCGGTCGCGACGATCGTGCTGAAAACGCTGGCCTGGCGCCTGACCGGGTCGGTGGGCCTGCTCTCCGATGCCATGGAGTCGGGCGTGAACCTGGTCGCAGCCCTTGGCGCGATCTGGGCGCTCACCCTCGCGGCCAAACCTGCCGATCGCAGCCACCCCTACGGCCACTTCAAGGCCGAATACTTCTCCAGCGGCCTGGAAAGTGTGCTGATCGTGGTGGCAGCCCTCGCCATCATGCATACCGCCATTGGCCGCCTGCAGCAACCCCAACCGCTGGAGCAGCTGGGCATCGGCCTGGTCATTTCCCTGCTGGCAACCGCGCTGAATGGTCTGGTGGCCTGGGTGCTGCTGAAAGCCTCGCGGCGCTTTGATTCGATCACCCTGCGAGCCGATGCCCACCATCTGCTCACCGACGTCTGGACCTCCCTCGGTGTGGTTCTGGGCATCGGCCTGGTGAAGCTCACCGGCCTGACGATTCTCGACCCCCTGATTGCGATCGCCGTGGCGCTGAACATCGTCGTCACTGGCTGGAAGCTGTTTCACGAAACCGCCTCCGGCCTCCTGGATCGCTCCCTGTCCGATCCCGAGCAACAGGTTCTCGAAGATCTGCTGGCCAGCTGTGCAACAGACGATATCCAATTCCATGCGCTGCGCACCCGCGTGGCTGGTTCCCGTCGCTTCGTGTCGTTCCACGTGCTCGTGCCTGGTCACTGGAGCGTGCAGGCAGGCCACGACCTCTGCGATCAGTTGGAGCACAAGGTGGCGGCCACCTTGACCCGCACGCATGTGTTCACTCACCTCGAGCCGATCGAGGATCCGAAAGCCTGGGAAGATCAAGGCTTCCGCTGGGAGCAGGGCTAAGGCACTGCAAGCAATGCTCTGAAGAACCAACCCTCTCTTTTGGGCCTGCTGAATTGCTTTAGGGCTTTGCTTGTGCCGCTGGCCTGGTGAGCTGAGACTGGAAGTTCAGAAGCAGAAGAACAGACCGCTGAGAGCGATCAGGAAGCAGGGCATGGCCTCGATTCCAGCCGGGGGCTGCAGGCCCGCGAAGCGGTAGTTGAAGCGCAGCGGGCCCAGGCGTGGAGAACAACGAAAGCGGAAACCCATGGCTCAGCGGCTCTTGGCGCAGCGGCCATGCATAGGCCCCATGGAAATGCTGCCCGTGCAAACTCCAGCGATGGCAAGCAAGGTTTTGCTGGTTGTGGCGGCGTTGACGGCTCTTGCCTGGCCGGCTGGTGTTGCTGGTCAGGGCGTTACGGCCATGGTGCTCTCCTTTGGCGATGGCGACACCATCCGCGTCCGCCAGGCCGGCAAAGCCCTGACAGTGAGGCTGGCCTGCATTGACGCACCGGAAACGGCACAAGGCACGTATGGCCAGCAGGCCCGCAGCTACCTGCAGCAGCGGCTTCCTGTCGGCCGGGAGATCAGGCTCGAGGTCAAAACCACCGATCACTATGGCCGCTCGGTGGCGGAGGTGATCTCAGAGATCAACATCAACCTGGCGATGGTGGAAGACGGCCAAGCCTTCGCCTACCGCCAGTACCTCAGTGGGTGTAATGCCCAGGAGTATCTGGACGCCGAATACCGTGCCAGCCGGCGCCGATATGGGGTCTGGCAGGTGGAGGGCGGCATCACCCGGCCCTGGGACTTCCGCCGCGGACGCCGCTAGCGCTGCAGCGAGATCAGCTCCTATGCCAAAGCCCAGGAGCGGCGGCGCCAGGGGCACAGCTATCTCGATGGCAATGGCGATGGAGAAGCCTGCGAATCCCTGCGCTGACAATCACCTTTTGCAATACCGCGAAGCTGCGCTATAGGTTGCCAGTGAAACCAGTAGAAGCAAAGGCTTGGCTGTTGATTTAGTGAATTGACACAGCATGTGGGTTTGTTATGTTCTGGGTACCACGCAAGTACCAAATGATTACCGGTTCAGAACTGCTCGCCAAGGTCAAGGAGCTGGGCGATGTCTCCAAGTCAGATCTCGTGCGTGAGTGCGGCTATGTGAGCACCAAGAAAGACGGCGGCGAGCGCCTCAACTTCACCGCCTTCTATGAGGCCCTACTCAGCGCTAAGGGGGTAAACCTTGGTGCCGATACCGCCGGCCGTGGCAAGGGTGGCCGCAGCCTCAGCTTCGTGACCAAGATCCAGTTCAACGGCAATCTCATGGTGGGCAAGGCCTACACCGCCCTGCTCGACCTCAAGCCAGGCGATGAATTCGAGATCAAGCTGGGTCGTAAGCAGATCAAGCTCATCCCCTTGGGCAGCACAGAAGAGGAGTGAGCAGCGCCTCCTCTGCCTCGATGCGGATGGCGCTGCCGCGGGCCAGCTCACCTCACCAGGAGTAGAACAGCTGTACTGCTGCTGAGGTCTTGATGCTGGCCGACCTGCCCATTGGCGAGCCTGTGCCCTTCTGCCTGGGTTCTTTGGGTGAGGGCTTAGATCTCCAGGCCGCCCTTATTCCCAACCCGGTCTGCACCTTCTACATGCGGGTCAGCGGGAATGGCATGCGCCAGCACGGAATCAAGGACGGCGACCTGATGGTGATCGACCGCAGTGTGGAACCCTGCTCCGGCCATGTCGTTGTCGTTGCCCACCAGGGCAGCTTCCTGCTGCGGCCGCTGCTGCGCCAGGGGGAGCAGTGGTTGCTTGAGCCGGTGCGGCCAGGAGAGGCAGCAATTCCTTTGGACCTGGAGGTCTTTGATCGCTCAGGGCTATTTGGCGTGGTGGTGCATGCGGTGCATCACCTGGAGTGAACAGCCTATGCAGAAGGGGAAATCACCCTGCCGGTATCCCGGTTGATGGGCGAGACCAGCAGCTTGTCGACCCGCTTGCCATCCATATCCACCACCTCGAAGCGGTAGCCCTGCCACTCGAAATGGTCGGCTTCGCGGGGGATGCGCTCGAGCACATGCATCACAAACCCGGCCAGGGTGTGATAACGGCCCTTCTGATCAATGCGGAATATGTCCTGGTCGATCAGCTCAGCAAAAGCGTCGAGATCCAGGCCGCCGTCGACAAGCAACGATCCGTCTTCGCGGGTCACCACCATGGGTCCGTCTTTATCTTCAACCGAGGGCAGGTCGCCAACGATGCCCTCCATTAGGTCATTGAGAGTGACAAGACCCTCGATCCCGCCGAACTCATCGGTGACCAGGGCGATGTGAATACCAGTGCGCTTGAATTGCTCGAGGACCGATAGAGCCCGGGTGCTTTCGGCCATGAACAGTGGCGGCTGCATCAGTTCTTCGAGGTTGATCGACTGGCCGGTGATCTTTGCTGACAACAGGTTGCGGACCCGCACCACCCCCAAGCATTCATCGAGGGTGCCCCTGGCCACCGGGAAACGGGAATGGGTGCTCTCGAGGATTTCCTGCAGGCTCGTTTCCAGCGACTCCTCGACATTCAGCCAGCAGATGTCAGTGCGAGGGGTCATCAACGTCTTGATGGTGCGATCACCAAGGCGCAGCACGCGCTGAACCATGTCGTGCTCGACCTCTTCGAACACGCCCGAATCAGCACCCTGACGAATTATCGCCTTGATCTCGTCCTCGGTGATGTCAGGTTCGCTGGTGATGGAAACCCCCAGCAGCTTCATCAAAGCTTCGGTCGAATTGCTGAGCAGATGAACAACCGGACCGCTAACCCGCGACAGCCAGCGCATGCTGGGTGCCACGGCGCAGGCCAGACGCTCGGGACTGGCCAGAGCCAGGCGCTTGGGCACCAGCTCCCCGATTACGACCGATAGGTAGGTGATCACGGCCACCACCAGAGCAAAGCTCAGCCCTTCGCTGTAAGGCGCCAGCACAGGCAGGCGTTCCAGCAGGGAATCGAGCTGGCGAGTAACGGTGGCACCACCGACCGCACCGGTGAGGATACCGATCAGGGTGATGCCGATCTGAACCGTGGACAGGAACTGATTCGGCGACTCGGCCAGTCTCAGCGCCACCCGGGCTGAGCGGTCTCCCTTCTCGGAGAGTTGTTCCAGCCGATAACGACGTGCCGAAATGATTGCGATTTCAGCGCCGGAGAACAGACCGTTGGCCACGATCAACAGCAGGATGATCAGGATGTCCTGCGCCAAGAAGGGGATCGGTCCGGAAGGTTCCCCAAATTAAGACCGTTTCCAGCTTGGATGCCAGCGATGCAACACCACCGCAAGCCAGGCCTTGAGGCCCAGCGGCTGTGGCCCTGCCGGGGGCAGCGTGGAGCCGATACAAATTCCCCTCCGGCCCAGCCACAATCGGTTCGAGCTGCGCGCGACGATCATGCAGATCAGGCCGTTGAGCTAAGGCCGAGGGGGGTGCCGGGCGGGTTTGATTCCACCCACAACCTTTTGCTGGGGTTACTGGGCGGTGCAGCGCTGACGCAGCTGGATAAATGAGAGAAGTGAAACTCTCATGCCGAGGGGGGTGCATCACGGCGCCGGCTGAAAAGGATTGAGCAGCCGCACCCCGCAGCCAGCAAAGTCATCGACGTTGCGCGTCACCACGGTTAGGTCGTGCAGCAGGGCGATGGCAGCGATCTGTTTGTCGATGGAGTTGTGAGGATTGGGCACCCGCAGTCGCCCCCAGATCTGGGCCGCATCGCCATCAAGGTCCAGCACCCGATCGCCGTAGGGCTGCAACACCTCAGCTAGCCACTGCTCCAGCAGTTGAGCTTGCGGTTGATCCCCCCGGTGGCGAATGAACTCCACTCCGCGGCGCAGCTCACCGATCGTGATGGCGGCTAGAAACAGCGGGGTGTTGTCTCGGGCAGCAGTTGCCCAGAAGTCCCGCACACCCTCATCAGCGCGGAGGCCCTTGCGGGCTTCGCTAATCACGTTGGTGTCAATCAAAAACATCAGCAGCAGCCGCCTGATCGTCCTGGCGCTGGAAATCGGCGTCCACCCCAACATCCGGCATGGCAGCCAGTAATTCCGCCAAGTTGCGACGCGGTGGGCTCAGCAGAGCAGCTGCAAGGATCGCCCGCAGTTCCGCTTCCTGGCTGCGGCCATGGGCCCCGGCCCGCTTCTTGAGCGCCTGGACCAGGTCGTCATCGACGCCGCGCACCAATAGATCAGGCATGGCTCCATCACAGCGTTGATAGCAATGCTATCGCAATTGTCGCCTTTGGTCGGGATAGCCAGCAGGCGATGGAGCAACGCATCAGGGATTACCCGCCTGGCTATAAATCCACCACAGCAGAGACAGGAAACGCACAAGCCGAGTGGAGCCAGGAAATGAGGACACAACTCTCCAGCAGGTCACGGTCAAGGGAGTGTTGAGACATAATCGACGCATCTTGCTGATTTTGGGCTTTCTGGCGGCGGCATCTTGGTTTTAAATCAACGCCGTTGTTTGTGTTGGCTCAATCCTCAATCTCCCAATTTCTACTATTAAATGTCTTCACTTCGTTTCGCTTGCTCGCCATTGCTACTGGCCGCTACGCCCTTGCTGCCCTTTGCTGCCCTTGCACCCGCATCGGCCAATGAGCTGGCCTCTCTGAATAGTCGTGAGTCCATCAACGACTACATGGAGCAGCAAGAAATCGACGAGCTCAAGGCCTGGCGCTCTCGCAATCAGGTCACCAGTGTCAACCAGTTCTCCGACGTAAGGCCTACCGACTGGGCCTACCAGGCACTTAGCAACTTAGTGGAGAAATACGGATGTGTGGCGGGCTACCCCAACGGCACCTACAAGGGCGGGCAGGCGATGACCCGCTATGAAGCGGCTGCTCTACTGAATGCCTGCCTCGATCGCGTCACCGAGGTGACCGACGAGCTGCAACGGCTGATGGACGAGTTTAAAAAGGAACTCGCCGTGCTCAAGGGCCGCGTCGATGGCCTCGAGGCCAAGGTGGGCACATTGGAAGCCCAGCAGTTCTCCACTACCACCAAGCTTTCGGGGCTTGCGACGTTTGTCGTAGGGGGAGTGGGATACGACGGTAGTGCATACAATTCGGCGGCAAATTCGGTGAACCGACGTGGCAGACCCCCGGTCGAGGATGTCTACGAAAATGTCACGTTTAACTACGATCTTCAGCTGACTTTAGATACAAGCTTCACCGGAAAAGACTTACTTCGTACTAATCTTCGTGCTGGCAATTTTGGCAGAAGTGCCTTTGGTGGAGAGCCCCACGGCCTTGGCAATTCCGCCGAATTAGAGGTTGCCTTTGAAGAGGATGCTGGCCCAAATATTGTCGCCATCGACAAGCTGTTTTACCAATTCCCCATTGGCAAACAATTCACAGCCACGGTGGGGGCCCGTGTGGGGCAGGAAGACATGCTGGCACTTTGGCCCAGCGTCTACCCTGCTGACACCATTTTAAACCTCTTTACCGTTAATGGTGCTCCAGCTGCCTATAGCAAGAATCTTGGCGCCGGAGCTGGCCTGTGGTGGCAAAACAATGGCTTGAGCGTAAGTGCAAACTATGTTTCAGCCCTTGGCTCGGATTCAACAAATGGGCTCTTCACGTCTGAGTCTGGTGGCACCGCTAGTGTGCAAGTCGGTTATCAACAAGAGCAATGGGGACTGGCTGCGATATGGTCCTATGTGCAACCACTCACCCAGTTTGTACCAGGCACCACTCCAACTGTTCATAGCTCCATCGACCACGGGGAAGCAGTTGGTGCTGAAACCAATGCCTTCGGCTTAAGTGCCTTTTGGCAGCCACTCGAAAGTGGCTGGATACCTTCCGTGAGTCTGGGCTGGGGGATCAACACCACAAACTATGGAGTACAAACAACTGGTAGGCCCAGCGTCAGCCAATCCTGGATGGTGGGATTGCAGTGGTCTGATGTGTTCGCCAAAGGCAATGACTTTGGCTTTGCAGTCGGACAGGCTGTTTTTGCCACATCACTGACTGGCGGTGTAAACCCAGAAGATGGTAATTATGCCTTGGAAGGTTGGTATAAGTTCCAAGTCACTGATAAGATCAGCATTACACCTGCCCTATTTTATCTTAGCCGGCCGATGGGACAAAGAACGCCAGTTGGGCAAGGCTTCAGCTCACTTGGGGCTCTGGTCAAGACGACATTTAAATTCTAGTTTTAAAATTAAAAGCCCCGGCAGTTACCTGCCGGGGCCCTTGCTCTATTGCTGAATTCAGGTTTGGCTTGAATCCATATTTGTTTGGACTGGCTTAGTGTCGGTGCTGGTTGACTGGGTCCCCCTCTGATGTGCCGAATCCCCAGGTTTCGCATGGCCGGGCTTCGGGGGTTTGCGATAGGAGCCTGAACCTCCGCCGCCGCAGGCTAGCAACTCAGAAGTAGGGGCATTTAAGCCAATTAATCCATAGGAGTTGTCTATTGATGCTTTGGGCGCCAGGGGTGAAATTGATAGGGCAGCGAGTGAGCTGGTGCCGATAAGAATGAGCCTAAGAATCGGGGGCATGGAGTTTCGTTGATGAGATTTGTGGTGGATAAGAAGAGGGACTTCAACAAGCTGATTCATCAGTGTTTTGGATGCGAATGTTCGGCGCATGGCATCCATTGTGATCCCATGGCATGAACCCCTTTGCAACCAAGCTCCTGGGCTTTTTCTAGAGCCAGCACCTTGCTGGGGTAGGCCAACAAGTTCTCTTGGACTGGTCGACTGCTGTGGTGTTGATGGCTGTTGCTTGGGCTGAATGTCCAAATGCCCATGGCATTCATGCCTGCCACCAGCACTCCCATGCCAACAACGCATGCATTAAGCACACCCATGCCCACAATGCCGATGCTGATGACCCCCATGGGCACCACACCAATGCTCACTACCCCCATCGGCACGATTCCGATCGAAACGATGCCCAAGGGAGCTACGCCTATGGCGAGCAGTTTCGGTTTGTCGCCGCATTGGGACATATCAATTAGATGGCGAGCAGTGAATTAGTTCACTTATAGAATTCAGTGCTGGGATCCACTGGGCTTGGAAGGCTGGGACTCACCATGTTTGGCGCACGGCATCCACTGGGTACCCATGCTGTGTGCTCCGGTGCAATTGAAATGCAGTTTGGCGGCGGTTTCAGCTTCCGCCTTGGTTGGGTAAAGAGCCGGTACGCCCTTTTGACTTGCGTTGCACGCTCCAGCCAGCAGGAATTGAGCCGCAATGGCTCCGATCCCCATCGCGGCAATCTTCAGGGAACGCATTGTCACAGGATTCAACAGGCGGGGGCAGACTTACTCACCACCAACCTAACACTAATCTCCACTAAGTGCTGGTTGATGGAGAGATGAGCGCTTTTTCTCCGGGCCCTGGGTAGAGTTGTATCTATCCACTGAATGGAGGGTTGACCAATGGATCCCCTGCCCCTTGCCGCAGCTCAAGACGCTCCTGGTCTTCGGATTGGCGAGATGGCCAAGATCTCCGGCTTTTCGGTGAAAACGATTCGCTTTTATTGCGATCAGGGCTTGCTGCATACGGCCCGATCTGAGGGTGGATATCGTATATTCAGCCCCGAGAGTCTTGCGGAATTGGAAATCATTCGGGCTTTGCGGTCTATGGACGTGCCGATCGGCGAGTTGGCCCGCATACTTGAAGTGCGCCGCGCAGGTGTATGCAATTGTTCGGTGCTAAAGGATAGTATCGCAAGTAAATTGCTCTCAATCGATTCGCGCATTCAAGAGCTGCAAATGATGAAATCTGAGCTGGCTCGCCTGCTCTCCAGCTGGCAAGACTGCGGAGGCGCCAAATCCGAGGATGCTGCTAAGAAGTGATCCGCTATCTCCATTTCCTCCCGGCCATCAGAAGCGCCGTAGTAATCCCAATCAGATGCCAACATGCCTTCCTGCGGGGAGTGGCTCTTGATCCATAGAGTTTCTAACTTACAATCGAACACCGAATCCCTTGTGCGTTTAGGTCGGCCATCAGTCCAGCACTCGTTTGGAGTTGAACCACGGCAATTTCAGACCAAGGGCTTCGATTGGATCCATCAAGAGCTTGTTGAGAGCACGGCCTAGAACGACTTGTGGCTCGTCTGCCCGAATAGGGAGAACGGGATGGAAGTGATCAGCTCCGTTGACAATCTTGCGTCTGATCAAGGAGTTCCCTGCCTCCAGCCCGCACACATAGGCTCGTTCCTGACACAGACCCTTGGCTCCATGTTCTTTGTCGCCCATCCGCACCCAGTCGCCAGCGCAGACGATCGACTGCACTGAGGTTTCCAAAGGTGGCCGTTTTCTGAAACTGCCCGGAGAAAAGAGCGACACCGAGCCTGGATAGCGCCGCACCTCGGAATCAACCACCCTGGCATTGGTGAATTCTGGATGCGCGATGGGAAGCAGATCACGCGTAAGCAGGTCGATGATCTCTTGATCACTCATCGCTGCTACAGCCGATGCGTTGTAAAAGTCGCTGGCGACCACCGAGCCTTGGGGCTGCCCATCACCCCAGAGAGCCTGTTGCGCATCCTTATGCAACTGATCCAGCATGAAAAAAGTGCCCCCTGAGCCCTTCAGTGATTCGAAGCGGGAAAACACGTTGGCTGGGTAAGCGATTGGAACATAACGATCCAGCCATAGACGTGCTGAAACGACATCGATGGAGCCAAGCGAAGCAGCGCTAACAAGCTCTGGTGCTGCCTTGCTGAGTTCTGGGGATTGAGCCATCAGAGACTTGAGCCCTTTTGCACCAACCGCCAAGACCACAGCATCCACTTCGTCAATCACCTGAACTGTTTTTGTTGCCACGTTCTGAATCTCAACCGAGCTGACGCGCTGCGAGTCAGACGACACATTCACCCGTCTCACCAACGTTCCACCAAGGACCTGCAGATGATGGCGGGAGATCAGCCTTCTACTCAGAGGTGCAAACAAATGTTCGGCGATGCTTTTCGACTTGATCCAACAGACATCAAATGAGTCTTGGTGGGCCAGGGCGTAGTAGTAAAGGAGCTCCATGGTGACCGCGGCCGAAAGCTCTTCGGGCGGCTTGAACAAGCCAACCAGCAA
This sequence comes from Cyanobium sp. L1E-Cus, assembly GCF_024345755.1. Taxonomy (NCBI): domain Bacteria; kingdom Bacillati; phylum Cyanobacteriota; class Cyanophyceae; order Synechococcales; family Prochlorococcaceae; genus Cyanobium; species Cyanobium sp. L1E-Cus. The sequence goes on from NZ_JAGQBS010000017.1 coordinate 30,960, forward strand.
GGTGGGGCGCAAGAACTCATTGATGAGCCGATCGCTGATGCCAAGCTTGACAAAGAGTGATTGCGCATCGAGATCGTCGTACTGCTGGAATATCTTATCGCTGCGATAAAGGTCCAGCATCGCATAAAGAAGCCCTGCGATACTGAGCCTGTCTTGAATAGGTAGTCGCGTGAAGTTAGTTATTGTTGCCGCCATCTGGCCAAGCGGACTTGGCCATTGGGGTGTCTCTCCAAAGACAGGCGCTGTTGCTTCCAACCCATCTGGCGACCAGAAGGCACTGGTTGTGAAGTCAGTGAAGATATCGCCAGCGCCGAGTTCATCTGTGAGTGCATTGATATTGGGATAGTCTTTCCAAAAACCTCTGGTGCCTGCCTCGAAAGGTTTGCCGCTTTTGGTTGTGATTGGTGAACTGCCTGTTGGATCGGACATCCCATCAACCAAGGTGACACGAATACCCGCTTCACAGAGTGCCTTGGCTGCGCCCCAACCAGCCCATCCGGCGCCGATGACGACTACATGGGTTGGTCTTCCGTCAGGCATGGCTGCTACGAACGTCGGCTCAGCTTTTGCAAGTTACTCAAACAGTGATGGAGAGGCACAACGGATGTCTTACTGCTGCTGCAGGGGGCTGGGAAGCAGGGGTTGAAAAGAAGAAGGAGGACATCACCCATCACGGTTGTGGTGTTGCGGGCGACCCATCCGGGCTGCGCTCGCAACTCCCTTTTGCCAGGCTGGGAGCACCGTGGAAGATCTGATGCTGCGCTTTCTGCTCAACGTTCTCTGGTTCGTGCTCGGCGGGGTGGTGATGGGCCTGGGCTGGTGGCTGGCCGGTCTTGTGGCGGCGATCACGATCGTCGGCCTTCCCTGGGCCCGGGCCTGCTTTGTGATCGGCAACTACTCCTTCTGGCCGTTTGGAAATGAGGCCGTGAGCAGGCGTGAGCTCACCGGACGGATGGATTTCGGCACCGGACCGCTGGGGCTCATCGGCAACGTGCTCTGGTTTCTGGTGGCGGGCTGGTGGCTGGCGATCGGCCACCTCACCTCTGCAGTGGCCTGCTTCGTGACGATCATCGGCATTCCCTTCGGGATCCAGCACATCAAGCTGGCGCTGATCGCACTGGCCCCGGTCGGCATGCAGGTGGTGCCGGTGCGCCGCTAGATGCCACCCCAGCACCTGCCCGGGGGCAGAGTGGAGCCGATGCAAATTCCTTTCCGGCCCAGCCCCCGCGAGACCACAGAAGCGATGGTGCGCAACATCGCTCGCGAGCTGGCCGAAATCGAGCAGGCCATCAGCCATTGCAGGGGCGATCGGGTAGCCGAACCCCGATTGACGGGCACCTGGCTGGCCCACCTGCTGATCAGCAGCAAAGAGCTACTCCAGAACCTACTGATCGAGTCGGCTCGCAGGCCGCCCTCCGGAACCTAGACGCTGCCCAGCACCCGAGTTACGGAAAGCCAATCGCGTACAAGCCGAGCAGGGGCTCAGAAGCAGAAGGGCAGGAACTGGGTGCGGCAGGCGGCGTAGCCATCCACAAGGGCGCCGAGGCCGATTTGGTGGGCGATGCCAAAGCCGGTGAGGCCTTCCACCACGATGCCGATCACGATGCCGAGCATGGCGGCGCGGCCGTTAAACAGTTCAGCTCGCTTGAGCTGCGCCACCAGGGTCAGCTGTTCGGCGCTGGTATCGAGCAGCTTGTCGTTGGCGGGAGTGTTGGTCATGGGGATCTCCTGGGTGGTGTGAAACGAAACGGAAGCGCTGGCGTCAGTCGGCGATATTTGGCTGCAGCACAAGGGGACTGATCAACCGAGCCCGATCTGGGAAAGGATGCCCTGGCCGGTGAGTAGCTCGGTGCCTAGGCCGATCACGAAGCCGAGCATGGCCAGACGGCCGTTCCAGGTTTCAGCGAAGGCGACAAAGCCAAAGCGGGGAGTGGGCTCAGTCATGCGTGTTTCAGTTTGTTACGGCAATTGTAACAGCATGTGAAGGGGTTGGGGCGGCGCCGTGCAGCCTTACTTCTGATCAAGCTGAGCGAATCGCCGTTCACTAATGATCTTCGCCAATTCCAGGAAATAGCCGGCGGTGCACCACTTGCCATGGTTGCGGTCGCGATTGACCACATCAGTCCTGAGCTCGGCAGCCTCTGCCATTACTAGATCTAGCTCACCTTGAGGCAACTCATAAAGCTCTTGAAGCTCAACCGAGCGATCAAGCAAGTGACTCTTAAACCACTTTGGATTAAGTTCTTGAGGAGGGATATCCATATGAAATTGATTATGATTTAGAATTCACATTCTACAGCATTATCCTCTTCTTGCCATTCGTCCATAAAGTCCTCGAAGCTTGAATGGAAACCAGGGTTGTTTAGATAAATGTCCACAAGATCATCCAAGGCAACGAATTCAGGGATAAACGCACCAGGCTTTTGCTTGTAGTCATGCAAGATTTCTTCTTTATTCACTTTGCAAAAATCCCAATTACCCAGCATAGGCTCAACTGGTAGAGCTGAGGCTGCCTCTGCCAGGAAAGTTGACGCCTCTCTGTTTCGACCACCAAGCTGTACTCAATTCGGTGCTGGTCCAGTATTCGATTTCGGCTGACAGTGAGAGGCGGTTGGATTCTGGGCTTAAGTCGACTGGTTATTGACGAAATCGCGGTTCAGCAGATCGCAGACCTCAAAGATCTGCTCGGCACGGTCTGTGGTGAAGTGCAGTTGCTGCGCCAGGGCCGCCAGGAACTCTTGCTCCTGAGGAGCCACGATCCGATCGCAGTGGATCAGCTGGCAGGCCAGGGCGAAGGCCATCTCCTGCTGCTCCGGACTGAGCAGCGGGGCCGCGCTGGCGATCAGCCCCTGCCACGACTCCTCCCGGAAGCGCTTGAGCAGACCCGAGATCAACAGCCCGAAGGCGTAGGGCTCCATCTCCTGGTAGGCCGTACGTCCCAGCAGCTGCTCCCGGATCACGCGGGCTTCGTCCTTGCCGAAGGTCTGGTCGCAGCACACCGCCGCCAGGGGGATGGCGGCAAAGGCTTCAAGCGTGGTCATCGGGAGGGTCATGGCGGGCGGCAGTGAACGCACCTCTCCAGCATGCCGGCAGGCTGCAAGGGACTCGTTAAGGCTTGTTCAAGCGCAGGCCACGCGAACGCTCCCGTTTAGCCAGCGGGCCCGTCGTAGTCTTCGCACCATCGGATTCTCAACTCGGATTCTCATCTGCTGGTCAGGCCCAAGCCACCGTCTTGAATCAGGGTGCATTCCACACCCTGCCGCCGGAGATCTTCCACCAGCAGATCACAGATTTCCCGATCCACCGGAGGAGTGAGATGCTTCTCTCCATCAAGGAGATGGAGCACCTCCCCTGGGAGGCAACCGATCCAGCGAGCCAAGCTTTGCTGCACCTGAAAGCGACGCTCTGGCGAGAGCGCCCCCTGAAATTGGATCTGCAGGCGATAGCGGGGGGGCACTGGACGATCCAATTCGATGCTACGCAGGCTGGCCGCCGTCGCCAGCACCACCAACTGGTCTCCGGCGGCCAGCACCAGGTCTGGCGGCGGCAAAAGAATGGGCTCGCGATAGCGGGACCGGCGCAGAGAAACGCCTGTCACGCCATAGCCATTCTCCAGCCTGGAGATATTAAGACCGCAAAGATTGTTCTGCTCCTGAAGGCGGTAGCGCACGATCAGTAGGTGGGTGCCCTGCAGTTGCAAGACTCCCTCCACCCTCTCCCCAAAGGCGGCCGCCACCACCGCATCGGCGACGAGGTCGACGGTGGAAATCACCGCCAGCCCTCCCAGCAGGTCCCCCAGGGGTTCGGCGGCCCCAAAGTCATGGGCCAGCACCGCGACACCAGCCTCGGGCCAGCGTTTTTGCAGCGCCATGGCGGCTTCAAGATTGGCTAGCAGATCGGTGGAGAGCAGGCCAACGGCGGCAACAGGACGACCCTCAAGCGCCTGGAGCGCCTCCTCTAGTTGTCCGAATTGAACGATTCCCTTGTCCTGGGAGCCATCGCTACCCCCCGGCTCGACCCTCACCACCAGCTGCTGGTGACGCCGCAGACGCTGGGCGATGCGCTGGGCCAGCGCCGATCCCTCCACTAACAGCACCGGCGCCGGGCCCCGCCGGGGCAGCCGGATCCGTTCCACACCCAGGCGCTCCCGCAGCAAACGTTCCAGGATCACGGCCACCAAGGCCGAGATCAGCAGCGTGCCAACCAGGGAATAGAGGAGGGTGCCAACGATCAGCCAACCGCTGACCTCCTCTATTCCGGTGATGTCGGAGAGGAGGAGGTTCACCGGGTCGACGTACTCCCCTTTGAGCAAGCCGAGGGTGACAAACACCCCCTGCTTCCATCCCCCCACTTGTGAGAAGGTCTGCACGCCGACCAACACCAATAGCATCAGCAGAGCGAAGCCCCACCGCTGGAGCCGTGTCCGCGCCCGCAGCCAGACGCGCAGCTTTTGAATTTTGCTCCGCAGCCAGGCCTGGACCCGATGGCGGCGGTTTTGGCCAGGGGCCAGCGGGCCCTGGTTGATGAGCGGTGAACGGGCTGTTAACCATACCGGCGGGGATCCGGAGGATGACCCGGGAAGCCGGACCTGCTTCTGTTGGCGAAGGACCTCACCAGGACCCTCCACTACCTGAATGATCTGGCCATCCACCTCCACTCTCGCCCGCATCGATGCAGGTCTTAGGGCGGTGCTGATCGCATCAGCACAGAGAAGGATGGGATCGACCACCGCTACCCCGGGCAGGCGCTGCTCCAGCAGGGCGCCGAGATCGGCGCGACGGTTGGTGGAGCGCACCACGATTTCTGCGGTGGGATTAAGGAGCCGTACCTGGAGGGCAGCCTCAAAGTTGATCGTGCTGTCGGAACTCAGAAGCAGAACGGCACTGGCTCGCTCGGCACCGGCTTGGCGCAACACGTGGGCCAGGCGCATGTCTCCACGGGTGAGCGTTGCCGCCAGACGGGACTCCAGCTCGGGATCTCTCCAGCTGGGCTGCCGTAGATCGACGCCGTGGAGGGGCAGATCAAAGGCCAGGAGGCGCTGAAGACAGGCCTGCCCCAAGGAGCCAAGACCACAGACCAGGACGGGGGGAGAGCTAAGGGGGGGATCGGCGGGATGGGCACTCAACGTCCGGGGCCACCAGCTTCAGAGATCATCCTCCACACCGGTGGTGATGGTGCAGTCGCTCGTGGGGTAGCTCACGCAAAGCAGGGCAAAACCCGAGGCGATTTGATCATCGTCGAGGAAGCTTTGATCAGATTGGTCGACACCGCCGCTCACAATCTTGCCTGCACAGGTGCTACAAGCACCAGCCCTACAGGAGTAAGGGAGATCAATGCCCTGCTCCTCAGCAGCATCGAGGATGTAGGTGTCAGAAGCACAGGTAAAAGACTTGCCGTCTTCAGTTGTGATGGTGTAAGTGTCAGCCATGGGTCCGATGGTTGATTGACTAAACCAATCCAAGGCGAAACCCCAAAAAGGTTCTGTAAGGCAGGACACATGGACTCTGGATCAGAGCGAAACGGCTTCTTTTGCGGCACTCCGCCGGCAGGCCCTGGCGATCACTTTTCTTAGGACCACCGGGGACCGTTAGTTGTGTTTTCTCACCAGGTCATTCAGCTATCAGCCGCCGCTGGTGGTATTGCTGAAGCGGAACTGGCTGCCCCAAGAGCAACCGGACATTCCTGGCACCCGACGCCAAGCCCACCTTCTCCATGACTTCCCCAACCCAGGAGCTAGACGCACCGGCCTTGCGACGCCTGGCTCCCTACCTGGTGGGATCCACCCGGCGTGGGGTGGTTGGGGGGAGTCGCTACGCCGTCAAGCTCCGGGCCGCTTTGGCCAAGGCGGCTCAAGATCCTGCGCGGCGGCCTGTGCTGATCAGTGGCGAGCCTGGGCTGGAGAAGGACAACCTGGCTGCGCTTGTTCATTTCGGCTCGGGCGACCGGCGCCATGTATTGATTCGCGTTGACACCAGCCTGCTGCGCGTCGATGGCGGCGACTTGTTTCACGGATCCCCAAGCCAAGGGCCGCCGTTGCTGGAGTGCCTCGGTCAGGGGTGCGTGCTGCTGGATCGCTTCGATGCCGCCCCTCCCGAGCTGCGAGCCCTACTGATCGAGCTGGCGCGAACGGCCCAATGGCCTGGCTGCAGCGAACCATTTAAAGGCCGGTTGCTATTCACCGCCGAATCCAGTGTGCCGGAACTGGAAGGTCTCTGCGACCAAATCCGGGTGCCTCCCCTACGGGTGCGCCGCCAAGACTTGGGCGATTGGATCCGTTACTCCCTGCGGCGCCGTGCCCGCCAATTGGGCTGGCCCAAGCCACCCCAGGTGCCCGCCAACGTGGTGAAGCGTCTCCAAAGCCACGACTTCCCCAACAACCTGCGGGAACTGGATGTGGTGATCAACCGGGCACTGCTTCAGGCCAAGGCGTCAGCCGTTCATGGTGAGCTGCCCGACCTCTTGCCGGAAGATGTGTTTTGGCTACTAAGCCGGCCCACCAGCCTGCGCTTCGACATCTGGCGCTGGAAGCCTCGGCTGAGGGAGTGGATGAGAGCCCCTTTGCTCTGGAATGGCCTGTTGTTTGGCTTGGTGAGCTGGCTGTTTGTGCTGGTGAATGGGGCCCTGTGGCTTGGCCCCCAGGATCGGGCCCACAACGGTGCCTTGAATCTGTTTTGGGCCTGGTGGTGGCCTGTGATTCTTGTCACCTTCCCGCTGGTGGGGCGGCTGTGGTGCTCCTTTTGCCCGTTCATGGTGTGGGGCGAAATCAGCCAGAAGTTCGCCCGTTTGCTGGGCTGGCAGCCGCGCCGTTGGCCCCGGGGCGACACCAACCGCTGGGCCGCACCGGTGTTGGCCGCTGGCTTTGGCGCCATCTTGCTGTGGGAGGAGCTGGCCAATCTTGAAGACACGGCCTGGTTGAGCAGCTGTCTGCTGCTCGTGATTACGGGCGGGGCGGTGGTGGGCTCGCTGTTGTTTGAGAAGCGCTTCTGGTGTCGCTATTTGTGCCCAGTGGGGGGCATGAATGGCCTGATGGCAAAGTTATCGGTGCTGGAGCTGCGGGCCGAGGCGGGCACCTGCAGCGGCAGTTGCAGCAGTTATGCCTGCTTCAAAGGCGGACCAGCGGAAGGTGAAGGCCTGGCCACGGGAGGCTGCCCCCTGGGGACCCATCCAGCCCACCTGGAAGACAATCGCAATTGCGTGCTTTGCCTCACCTGCGTTCAAGCCTGTCCGCACCGGTCTGTGAAATTGCGCCTGCGCCCGCCCGCGGCCGACCTGCAAAAGGGCATGGCTGTGCCCTTTGGCGAACGGCTCTTGCTCTTGGTGCTGCTGGGCGGTGTGACTTTGCATCACTGGCAGGGCTGGCTGGCTTGGTTGCCATGGGCCCCTGAATCCCTACAAGCAGGTCCCCTGCTGCCCAGGTTTGGGGTGGGTTTGATTGCGCTGCTGCTGCCTGTTTTGGTGGCCGGCTGGTGGCCGAAACCCTTGCTCTATGGGCTCTTGCCGCTGGTGTGGGCCTTGTTGTTGTCTCGCTATTTGCCCTTGGGAATGGTCGAGGCCGGCCAGCTGCTGCCGGTGAGTGCCTTCCCCTGGCAAGGAGCCGCGGCTGCCCTCTGGCCAAGCTGGAGTGCCGATCAGCATGTGGTGGCCTTCTGCCAGAGCGCGGTAATTGCGGTGGGTCTGATTTGGAGTTTGGTGATCCTGCGGCGGCTGCTGCTCACAAGTCCCCGCTTGCTGGGGCTGGGATCAACCCTTGCCATCGCCCTTGCCCTGGGGGGACGTTGGCTCACGGGCATGGCCTAACGCAACTCCTCCCCTTGGGAGAAAGCACTCCCGTTGAAATGCCGCAAATGAAGCCACCGCTGCCGGATCAGTCCGCCAGCATGGGTACACCCGAGATCAACATGTGTTTTTGAATCCCTTTTTGCCATTCACTACGGCCAAGGTTCTGGCCCTTAAGGCCACTGTGCTGCTGCTGCTCACCCTGCTGATCAAGGCGAGGGTGCAGATCGTGACCGGGTCGGCCATTGGAATCTTCCTTTTGCTGCTGCAGACCTTGGTTTTCCTCGCCATCAGCGGTGGCTTGGTGCTGGCAGCCGGCGGGGCCGCGCTCGTCGCCAAGCAGCAGCGCCGGTCGGCCGCTGCCTGAGGCCGATCCATGGCCGTTGAAGTCGCCCTGGCGATGCTGCATCGGAATGGTCGCTGGCTGATGCAGCTGCGCGACGAGATCCCCGACATCGTTGCGCCCGGCTGCTGGGGGCTCTTTGGCGGACACCTCGACCCCGGCGAAACGCCAGAGCAGGCCCTGCGGCGGGAGCTGCTGGAGGAGATCAGCTGGCAGCCCCCGGCGGTGGAGCTGGTGATGGTGCATCACATCCACCGCCGAACGGCCCATGTGTTTCAGGCCGAGCTATCGGTGCCGCTGGAGCAGCTGCAGCTTCTGGAGGGCCAGGACTTGGGTTTGATAAGCCCAGAGGAACTGCTGTCGGGATCGATCTGGAGCGCCAAGCTCAGCAGCCATCGCCCCCTCGCCGATGGACTATTGGAGGTGATGCAGCACGTGCTCACCAAGCTGGTCTGAACACGACAAAGCCCGGAGCGATGAAGGTCGGGGCACGAATCAGTCCTCGGTCTCCGGGCTGAGGGGCGGCAGCCGCCGCTCCACCTGCAGAAACACCAGCCAGGCGACGCCAGCACTGATGCCAGCATTCCAGTCGCTACGCAGCAACTCCACGATCGACACGGTGCTGGCGCCGATGCGCAGGCCCCGCAACAGAAAGCGGCCTAGCTTTTCAAGACGAGGGGCTTGGCTCATTGTTATCACCGGCTCTTGACGCAGTAACAGCTGGATAAATACCACCCGAGCCGATCACTGGCTTACCACATCGGCACCAGCGCGCATGCCCTCAAGCGGAAGGCAAGGCCCCTCCTCAACGATCCAGCTCTGCTGAAGCAGGATGATGGTTGAATTTTCCGCAGCCAATGAGTGTTGGTCTACAGGGACTGCTGACAATCGTTGCCATTGTTGCTGTATCTCCCTTCGTAGCTCGACTGTTTGGAGGCCGCCTTCCAACAGTCGCGCTATTGATGTTGGGGGGGATTGCTGTAGGGCCTTCTGGCCTGGCCTTGGTGCAACAGGATCCAGCGATTGATCTTTTCGCGAAGATAGGTCTTGGTTTGATCTTCGCCTTAATAGGACTGAATATTGATCAGAAAACCCTTGGCGGCACCCCAGGCCGGCTGGGGGCCTTGGGATGGTTTGCCACCCTCATTGTGGGGGTTCTTCTGGTCTCGGTGCTGCCCCTCGGCGGTGGGTTACGTCCGGTTGCATTGGTCGTGGCACTCAGTTCGACCGCCCTATCGACATTGCTGGTGATCCTGCGGGAGTCGGGAGAGTGGGATTCACCGCTGGGGCGGTTGTTGCTTAGTGCAGGCACTTGGGGACAACTGGGCCCGGTGTTGGCCGTGGCTCTGTTGCTGGGATCAACCAATCCCATCACAACTGTGCTCAGTGTTGCTCTGGTGGTGGTGGTGGCGTGGTTGCTGGCATTGGTGCCGGCGCGGATGGGGCAGTCAAGATTTTGGTATTGGTTCGAGTCCGTAGCGGGCTCAGCATCCGCCACCCCAATCCAGCTGCTGTATCTGCTCGTGGTCGGACTAATTGCCTTGTCGGAGGCGTTGGGAGTTGCCACCCTGATGGGAACACTGCTGGCAGGCTTGGTGATGAGGCGGTTTATCGCCGAACCCGACATCTCCCCTGCGATTAAGCAACTGGAGGCGTCGGCCTACGGTTTATTCGTACCGCTGTTCTTCGTCGTTGCCGGTGCTCGGCTGGACCTCGCCTCTGTAGCAGCCCATCCCTGGGGACCAGTGATCTGCTTAGCAGGGATTCTCTTGATACGTGGTCTGCCCCAGTGGCTGCTTTATCGCCAGGCGCTGCCTGATCTGATCGAACGACTGCGCTTTTCGCTGCTGGTGTCACAGTCACTCAATTTGCCGATTGTTGTCGCCTATCTCGAGGTACAGGCTGGGCTGATGTCGCCGCAAGTGGGAGCAGCTCTGGTGGGCGGTAGCCTGCTGTCAGTCTTACTGCTGCCGGCATTGGCTATGGCGGTGAAGCGGTGATCCTGTTTAACCCAGATGAGTGTGTGCTGATCTCTTAGGGCTTTTCTTCTGGCCAAGCTTGAGGGCCATTGTTTCTAATCTGACTAACTACTTTGATCTAACTAATTACTTTAAACGCCTTCCTGTCACTCGCCGTCACTCACTTTGAGGTGCTGAGCTCAGGCACTGCAATCAGGGCAACCTTTCAGGGCCAGCAACAACCAAACCCCACTCCAGCAGTGAGGCGGTCACCAGCGCAATCGCGCCGATGGACCAGGCCGAGCAAATCAGTCTCTGTAGCAGTAGGGCACGGAAAGGAATCATCATTCATCCAAGTCGACTTTTTGAGGGCTGGGCTTGCTAATGCCATTGATTGCTTCATTCTCACTGCAACGGAGATGACAAAGGTGTGACTAGCCCTACCTGTTGAGGTGACGATTGCCGCCTCCCAGTCCTAGGCCTTGCTGCAGAGCCAGGCGATACAAAAGGCCTTTGCTCAGCCAAGGGGAATCCGGCAGAAGGGTTTCTTGCGGAAACGCCTGTAGACATCAAAGTCGCTGTCAAGCGTGAGGATCTCAGCGATATCAAGCCGCTCAGAGAGGGACACCAAGGTGAGATCAGCGAAATCACCTGGCAGGTCTGCGTAGCGCCCGTTGAGCTCGGCGACACGGGCATAGTCATCTGGAAGCAGGTTGATGGCCTCAATGCCACCTCGACTCACAGCGCTAAGCAGGTGGTTTTGAGCCGCCAGCACACGGGGGTCGCCTGGACTACCAAGCAGCCAGAGCACCTCAGCGATACAGATAGGTGAGGTGACCAGCTGAGCCGTGTTCTGGTCAAAGAAGGCGATAACCGCTTGATGGAGCGGTTCCTGCTGCTGGTAGTAGCTCAGCAGGATGCCGGAATCGATCAAGATCCGCTGCATCAGCTCCGCTCGGTTCGGCGCTTTTGTAGGTGCTGGCCAAGAAGCCGGCGCCGTTGCTGCCGCTCCGCGCTGCCGGCTGGCAGGGTGTCGAGGAAGGCCTCGGGATGGCCGCCCAGTTGCTGGGTAATGGAGGGGCGTGGCTGCCCCTGCTGCCAGCGCTCACGGATTAGCTGGCGGATCAGAGAGCTTTTGTCTTGGCCGGTTTCGTCCAGCAGGTCATTGAGAAAGTGCTCGGTGTCGGAATCGAGCCTGACGGTGAGCGGCATGGCCCGCAGGGCTAACCCAGTACGACGAATGGACTAACTGTAATACAGGTTTTTGCATGGTCGGCAATGGCCCTCGATGCTGCGTAGTTGGCCCGTTGCTGAATTCAGGCTCCGCGGTGAGCTGGCAACCGCAGGATCAAGAAGCCATCCGCCAGGCGCTAGCCCTTCCAGCGACCGTGCCCTGCTTGATGCGGTGGCACTTATCGATCAGCAACTGCTGGCGCCCAGCCCTGAGCAGGAGCAGGCAATCGAGAAGCAGTTCTCCTCCGGGCCGATCGCTGGTTCGGTTGCCGCCGGCGGCGATGCTCCGCTGCCGACGTGATCGCTTACGAGACCGCCCTGCTTAACCAGCGGCGCCGCTACGGCGACCAGCTGACCCTGTTGATGACGCCGGGATGGTTGGCAGCGCGGCCCTGCTGAGGGGTTGAGCACATGCAGCGACTTCGCACCACCTCCGAAGTCCCCTGGTTGGTCTCTCAACCTGATTTGGCCTTAAAGGCTCCTAACCAGGCGCGAAAGTCTGCCTGTTCCTCATGTGGTCATCCTGTAAGGCAGAACTTGGCGTCACAAGTCAGCAGAGCTGACTGCACGGCCGAACTAGCCGATACTGGCTGGATGCAACTGGTTCAATGACCAGCTCGATCGCTCAACCAGCACTCGACCTTCAAGAGCTCCTTTCGCTTCTGCGCGGGCGCCAGAGCGAGTGGCGGCAGCTGTATCAGCTGCAACGCATCGGCCTGTTTGGCTCCACGGTTCGCAACCAAGCCACCGCTAACAGTGATGTGGATGTCTGGGTGGAACTTGACCCGCTCACACCCTTCGCGACGGTGCACCTCAAAGAAGAGCTGGAGCAGCTGCTGCAGCGCCCTATTGACCTGGTGCGCTTGCGAGAGCGCATGAACCCGGCGCTACGAGCGGCGATCCTCAAAGAGGGCATCAGCGCGTGAGTGGTGATCTGCTCTTACTGCTGACGCCACTGCGACAGGCCCTAGAGCGGATCGAGCGCAAGGCAAAGCCCCTACTGAATGATCCAGATCTGCTGGAGCAGGAGGAAGGCCAGGACCTACTCGATGTGATCTGCATGCAGTTCTTGGCAGTCGGGGAAGCTCTAAAGCGATTAGAGAAACTCCGCCCAGGCCTTCTGGCGGCCAGCTTCCCTGAGATCGATTGGAAGGGCGCCATGGGATTCCGCGATGTCATTGCCCACCAGTACTTCGATTTGGATGCTGAGCAGGTGCTGCTGATCTGCCAGGAAGCCTTGCCCGGTGTTTTGGACGCCATTCGCTCCTTGGAGGCACGTAGTCGGCAACCCTCTTGAGCCAACGACCTATTGGCCTACGCAACAGGGAGCGTCAGCCCTTCTTGAGGAGCTGGTCGTACTGAGCGTGCGTGCCAATCCATACCCAAAGCAGCTCATCTTCTGTTGCTTGCACTGCCAAGGTGCGACGCCTCAGCCCCACCCGCACAGACCAGAACCGGCCGGTGCGTTTGAGGTGCAGCGACGGGTGGCGGGGGTCGGTTTTGAGTTGCTCGTAGGCCCGGTCCACGAGCAATTGAACAGCGAAGGGGAGGGCTTCACCGATCGCTGCAGCGCCCGGCAGCCAGATTGCCATGGGCTTCCTCAGCCAGCCAGTCCAGCTGACCAGTTCCTAGGTCCTGCTCGATTTGCAGATCCCATTCACGGGCATCAAAGGCTTCGAACCAGGCGCGGAACTGGGCCCGTTGCTCGGGAGCTAGCTGCTCGACGGCAGCTTCTATGTCTTGAACGCTGCCCATGTCCTGAGGCTAAGGCGGTTTGCCCGAAACAGGCCCCCCTCGGCAAGAGGGAGTGGCAGCGCCGCGATGGGCTGCCGATTCCACTGACAGCCGAGACGGGTCATGGCCACCAGCACCAACACCGATCAGGCCGCACCGAGAGGTGCGCTGAGCACGACCGACCAGCTTGAGCCGAACTCATACGCCGACGACCCCAACGACGGGGTTGAGGCCGATGCACGGACCGGCAGCAGCGATACCTACTCGCTAGATGCAAGCGATCCTGCGCCCAGTGGCCATGACCCTGCTTCTCAAGGGAAGGACGGCCTCAGCGAAGCCCTTAAGGCTGAACGGCGTCGCAGCAACAACCTTGAAAAAGATCTGCGGGGTCTACGGCAGCAGCTGACCCGCTTCTCTGAGATCAACCCGGAGGAATACTCCCGCCTGCAGGAGGCAGAACGGCAGAAGCAACTGCTGGAGCAGCAGGTGGAGCTGCGCGAACGGCAGATGGAAGAAGCCTCCGCCAAAAAGGTGGCAACCGTGGCTGCTGAACGCGATGGCGCCCAAGCCCTTGTGCTGGCCTTGCGCAAGGAACGGCTGCTGGAGCGCGCTTTCTCAGAAGCCGAGGGCCGCACCGGCGGCGACGGGCGCGGCACCTTCTTTGATGTCTTTAAGGGGCAGCTGGGGGAGAGCTTTCGCCTAAGCGCCGGCAAGGACGGGAGTGATGTGCTCGAACCTCTGGACAGCCAGGGCCAGCCGTTGCTGGGTGATGACGGGCGGCCACTGAGCACCGCTGACTTCCTCGATCAGCCCTGGTATCCACCCCGTCTACGGCTTCCTGTTTCAAAAGCGCGGTGCCATGGGGACAGGTGCCATTGGCGCCGGTGGACTGGGCAACGCAACAGGGGTGGGAGCAGGTGCAAGCTCTGGCGGTGGCTTCGGCGAGGTGCTCAACCCCCAGGCAATGAGTGCCAGTGAGCTCTACCGCGCTGGCTTTGTCACCAACGGCCGCAGCCCACGTCGCTGAGCACAGCCGTTCAGCAAATGGCCAGCCGCTACTACCTGGTGTTCTGGAGCCGCCGCTCGACAGCCACCGTGGTGCCGGCTGCCACAGCTGCTCAGGCCCGCACTAGAGCCCATGCCCGACATAAGGCGGGTTACGGCACCCTGCTCTCAGCCCGCCAGGCCAATGCCGCAGACAGTCGACTGATCCGCAAAGGGGTCTGGGTGCGTCGCCGCAAGGACGGCAGCAGCCCCCAGTTCGGCACTGCTGCTGCACGAACAGGGGCCAGACGCCAGCGCAGCCGTTACCGCAGCTGGCTCTAAGCGGTCCTATCGGTGCGAGGCAGTGATGGAGCCCAGAAAGCTCGAGCAGGCGCGAGTGGGTGGAGGGGAGTCGTTAGCAGGAGATCAAAAGCTGCCTGCTGTTATGGCTAGGTAGATCACCATTGGAGCTGCGACTTGTGTTTTTCGCAAAGACCGCGGCATCCTTAGGGTCTAGGTATTGCCATGACCACAGCTCCAGCCGCCACGATCAGCGAAACCCAGCTGCAGCAGATGGCGGCTGAAATCCGGGATGAGATTCCTGGCGCTGAAGTGCGGTTGTTTGGCTCCCATGCCCGGGGCGATGCGCGCGCGGATTCCGACATCGACCTGCTGATCACCGCCAGCGACAGCTGGTTGCTGCAGAACAACCGCTTTGACACCCTCGGCAAGCTCTGGCGCCGGCTCGCGCACCACCGAATCCCCATTGACCTCCTGCTCTATTCCCAGAGCCAGGTGGCAGAACGGCGGCATTGGCTCAGCCACGTGATCGCGAGGGCCTACCGAGAAGGACGGCTGCTGTATGGCCAACCCTGAGGCCCAGGCCCTGCTGCGGATCGCTCGCCGCGATCTCAAGGCAGCAGAGGTTCTGCAGATCCCGTCCATCGATGAATCCAGCTGGGGCTTTCAGATTCAGCAGGCCGTGGAAAAAGCCCTGAAGGCCTGGTTGTTCAGCCTTGGCGAGGAGCCACCGCTGATCCATAACCTCACGGCCTTGCTGGAACGGGTCGCGGATGCGGGCGGGGATGTCGAGCCCTTTCTGGCTTTAGAAGCGTTCACCGTCTTTGCCGTCCAGTTCCGTTACGACGCTGAGCCAGAGCCGATGGAGCTGGACCGCAGCGACTGGCAACAGCGGGCTGTGGAGCTGGTCGATCACGTCGAGCTGATCGTCCGCAGAGGCTGCTGATCCACCAGCTGGGCGCTGCCAGTGAGTGATGAAAGGGGCCGAGAGACCCCAAAGGGGGCCACAGATAGCTCGCGGTCGATGTTGCGCACCATCGCCTCGGTGGTCTCGCGTGCTGACTGGGGACGGCGGTTTTGCATTCCTCCGCCCTGCTCCCGATCAATACCTCTGCCAATCTGGCGCAATGCCCTGGACGCCCTACGCCGACTGGATCTTTACGGCGGTGAGCACCGGCAGCATCCTGCTGATTGTTTGGCTGGTGCTGCGGCCCAGGCCGTGAAACCAGAAGACCGCTCGCGTTCAAGGTGGCGGCCCCACCCTTGCAATGGCCGCTCCCCCAAACAGCAGGCCAATGCTGCCGATAGCCGCCTGATTCGCCAGGGCAGCTGGGTAAGACGCCGCCGTAATGGAGCGAGCCCCCAGTTCGGCTCTGCTCGCTCTAAGGCCAGTGCCCGCAGGCAGCGCAGCGCTTATCGGGGCTGGCTGTAACGACAGATCAAAGTGTTCTGCTAGATACAGCCAAGTGGTTTGCTGGCTCGCCATGGTGATGAGCTGGGTCGGACCGTTAGGTGCGGCCGGCAGAACTGAAAGAGAACGGATGCAGATTTCAACTAGCCAAGGAGCAGAGCGTTGCTACCGCCTGATTGATGGTGGCTGCGAGCCGCACCGTGAGCTCGACGCGCAATACAGCAGCCTTGATGACGCGATCGCTGATGCCATTGCCTGGGTTGAACCGATCACTGAAAGCAACCACCCCGCTGCACTGATCGGTGTGGAGGTGTCCACTACCAAGGGGGGCTGGCGTACCTGTCGTATGCCAGGGCCCTTGCTGTGCCCGTTGCCGCGCTGATGCAGCGGGCAGGCCAAGAGGCTGCGCAGAGTTGCTCAAAAATCCAGCAACAGAAAACCCCCGGGGTGAGCGGGGGATTCTCTGGAGCGGCCGGGCAAGGGAGTGCAGGCGCTCATGCCGGCACCTAACTCTCTGGCGCCTGCTTTCACTGTGCAAGAAATCACAGCTGGCGGCTGCATGCGCGCAACAAATGCTCACTAGCAGCCACAGCTCCGCTGTGGCAAGTTCACAGCAGCCGCCGGCGACCGCAGCACTGCTGTGATCTCTTGCGCTAGCTCCTTTCATTTTGAGCGCTGCTGGGCTAGTCCCCTAACGCCACTGCCTTGCCTCCTCTTTGCGGCGCACTGCAACGCAACCCTCTGGGTGCCAGTGCTTGATCTGGCGCACCTTGGTGTGCGTGGATGGACATTCTTGGGTAGCCGCACCGCAAGGTGGGGCCAGCAAAGCCGATGACGCCTGACCTCGCTAATTGCGTACTTGAGGGACTACTGCTGCTCCATGAGGAGCTGTCGCAGGACCCTGAGTCGCCTTGGTACGTAGGCACACCAGATCAGACCCAGGTGCTGCATGACGAGCTCTGGATATTGGCTGGACAGCTCTACCCCCGCTCCAGCGCTGCTTTGGTAGATGCCTGGTACCGGGCTGGCCGCTCTGCGTTATTGCCGGTGAACTGCACCGGAGAGCTGTTCAGCAGCCGGCACCTCCAGCTGGTGGTCTGAGTAGGTCTGCTGCTGTGGCTGATGCAGCAACTAAAAGCTGAGGCTTTGCGCCGTTAGGAGAAGGGGCAAGGGGCGGCGGATAGGGCAGCTCCCTCTGTGACGATTCTTGTTCGTAATCCACGATCAACGGAAATTCCTCCTATTAATTCCCCCGTCTTGCGGCGCTTGGTGTGTCTTGACCCCAAAACGTCGCACCCATCCCATCCGAATACTGATCGCCGATGACGAGGCGAATATCCGGCGCATATTGGAAACGCGGCTGCGTTTAGCTGGCTTTGAGGTGGCAGCGGCAGTCAATGGCATGCAGGCTCT
>NZ_JAGQBS010000018.1:0-36538 GCF_024345755.1 Cyanobium sp. L1E-Cus
GGTCACCGCCAACCGCTTCTGGAGCCAGATCTTCGGGATCGCCTTCTCCAACAAGCGCTGGCTGCACTTCTTCATGCTGTTTGTGCCGGTGATGGGTCTTTGGACCAGCAGCATCGGCATCATCGGCTTGGCCCTCAACTTGCGCGCCTATGACTTCGTGTCACAGGAGATCCGCGCTGCTGAGGACCCTGAATTTGAAACCTTCTACACCAAGAACATCTTGCTGAATGAAGGTCTGCGTGCCTGGATGGCACCGGCTGACCAGCCGCATGAAAACTTCGTCTTCCCTGAAGAAGTTCTGCCCCGCGGCAACGCTCTTTGATCGAAGCTTGGTTTTGATATCCGAAATCACCCTCAGCGCCCCCACGGGGGCGCTTTTTTATTGGCTAAATTTCGCGAGTTCTGTCAGCAGTGATGTGGCAAAGATCTGGACCTTCGGGTGCTGATCCTGCCGAATGCATCGCCGGCTGGCTCCAATCCCCAGAGGAGGAGGTGCCCGTGAGTTCCAGTTGTTTCACCCAGGGTCTGCTGATCGCGGAGAACGCCGGCTGATTTCGGCGCCTGATTCCTGATCAAACGGTTCCGCGCCATAGCGGACCCGGCGAGAGCCCCCGACGAGCCCCGTGCCCGTCGGGGGCATCGTTTTTGGGAGCGCGTGTCATTGTGCGCAGTGGCACAGGGCCAGGTGCTGATGTTGTGATACGGGGTGATTATGTGTTCGGCGCATTGCGCCATCTCGTGTGAGGAACCCATGAAACTCTTTAAGCAACTCCTGGTTGCACCTGCAGCCCTTGGTCTGCTGGCCCCCGTGGCCGCTACCGCAGCTGAGCTCAACTTGGACGGCGTCAACAAGTACGCCTCCGAGGAGCAAGTCACCAGCATCTCCCAGTTCTCTGACGTCAAGCCCACAGACTGGGCTTACCAGGCTCTGTCCAACCTGATCGAGCGCTACGGCTGCGTCGCTGGTTACCCCGACGGCACCTACAAGGGCGCCCGGGCCATGACCCGCTTCGAAGCAGCTGCTCTGCTCAACGCTTGTCTCGACCGCGTCACCGAAGTGACCGACGAGCTCAAGAAGCTGATGGCCGAGTTCGAGAAGGAACTCGCCATCCTCAAGGGTCGCGTTGACGGCCTCGAGGCCAAAGTGGGCGAACTGGAAGCTAACCAGTTCTCCACCACCACCAAGCTGAAGGGTATCGCCACCTTCACCATCGGCGGCGCTTCCAACGGTTACGTGGGTGCTTTTGCTCCCGTTACTGTCAACGCCAATAACACGCTTCAGCAAGCTGCCACCATCGTCAGCGGCCAGCAAGCTGAGAAGGTCGCCTTCAATTACGACGTCCGCCTGATTCTCGACACGAGCTTCACCGGTAAGGACCTGCTGCGCACCACCCTGCGCTCCGGTAACTTCGGTGGCTCCGTGTTCGGTGCCAACGGCTCCGCTCTGCTGGAAACCGCCTTCCAAGAGGAAGCTGGCTCTGATGTGGTCAGCATCGACCGCCTCTTCTACCAGTTCCCCATCGGCGAAAACTTCACCGGTACCTTTGGTGCGAAGGTGCGTCAGGACGACATGCTGGCCATGTGGCCCAGCGTCTATCCCACTGACTCCATTCTGGATCGCTTCACCCTGGCCGGTGCCAACGGTGCTTACAACCTCAACCTAGGTGCCGGTGCCGGTATCTGGTACGAGAAGGAAGGCTTCAGCCTGAGCGTCAGCTACGTCTCAAACGAGTACGCGGCTCCCTACAGCTACCAACAGAACACCGTTGTTAACGGAGTTACTACTGGTGGTGGTCTAGGTGATGGCAGCACCACCACAGTTCAGGTTGGTTACGCAGCCAAAAACTGGGGTGCTGCTTTCGCTTACAACTACACCGAAGCTGCCTCCATTCTTGGTGGGATCACAGCTTTCCCCACCGAGGTCAACGTCTACAACGTCAACGGTACCAACAACTACGGCTTCAGCGCCTATTGGCAGCCTGAGCAGGCTGGTTGGTTGCCTTCGATCAGTGCAGGCGTTGGTGCCAGCCAGTACAACGGTTCTAACTCCTCCGACGACACCTGGTCCTGGATGGTTGGCCTGCAGTGGGCTGATGCGATCATCAAGGGCAACGCCTTCGGCATCGGCCTGGGCGAGAACAACACCGACGTCAATCAGTTCGGTCTGGAAGTCTGGTACAAGTTCCAGGTCACCGACAACATCAGCGTCACCCCCGCGATCTTCTGGATCGAGAACGGCGGTTTCGACTACAGCGCCCGTACTACGGACGACAGCTTCGGCGCACTGCTGAAGACCACCTTCAAGTTCTGATCCTCAGAACACAACTGGGCCGGATTCCTCACACATTTCCGGTCCTTTCGTTCTCCACTTCTCAACACACACCTCGATCAACCCCGGCTCACCCCGGGGTTTTTTGTTGGGCAGCCGCAGCGATATCCGCAGGCAGTGGGGCTTGAGTTCCTAAAGTCATCAACAATTCCTTTGCTTGCGGAGGCCTCGCCCTGGCTGCTGCTGAACCCACTGCCGATCCTTATCGCGTGCTGGGTGTTTCACCCACTGCCAGCGGCGCTGAAATCAAGGCCGCCTACCGTGCCCTGGTGAAGCAGCACCACCCGGATGCTGGCGGCGATGACCGCACAATCCTGGCCCTAAATGCAGCCTGGGAGGTATTACGCGATGCCGATCGCCGCCGCCGCCACGACCTCACAGCGCCCACCTCTTTAGATCCTGCTGGCGCCAGCTTTTCCGTGAAGCGGGCCCGTGCTCAGTCCACACGCAGCGCTGCCACTGATGCCGTGTTGCAGCAGTGGTTGCAGCAGGTGTATGCGCCTATTGATCGGCTTCTGGCTCAAGTGATCAACCCATTCCCAGCCCAGCTCAAGGCCCTTTCCGCAGATCCCTACGACGACACCTTGATGGAGTCATTCTGTGCCTTTCTCGAGCAGGGCCAGGCCCGCATCGACAAGGTTGAGTTGATCTACCGCTCTCAGGTATGTCCACCAGGGGGACAAGCATTTGCCCTTGATCTTTATCACTGCCTCAGCTTGGTGAAGGACGCTCTCACTGAACTGGAGCGCTACACCATGGGATACGTGGATTCATATCTGCACGACGGTAGGGAGCTTCTCAAGCAGGCTCGACTGCGCCGTCAGTCATTGCAGTCCCAGCGGCGGGAGCTGGCTGGTTGAGCTGATTTAACTTGGCGTAGGTTCAATTTGCGCGGCAATGACTGCCTCTGGAGAAAAGAGGGCCGCTAAAAAGCCTCCTAGTGCCATTATCAGGAGGCAGAAGTAAAACGCTGCAAATAAAACGGTGTGGGTTGTTAATGGGAAAAGCATTACTAATAATGTGGCTGCATAGGGTGCTGCCATTCTTTGTCTTTCGTGGCACGCCAGCGCAAACCAGCGCCAGCCAAGTGCTATTGCTAGCAGGAGGCCGCCAAGGCCAATTAACCCTGTTTCGGCTGTTAATTCTAGGTAAATGTTGTGGGCATGGGTGGGCTTGTCTCGATGGCCATGGGGAGTGAGCTGGGCGTATAGCGGGTAGGCAGGGCGGAATGCATTGATGCCAACTCCGGTAAGGGGGCGATCTTGAATCATTTTCAGCCCTGCGTCAATAAGAAAAGCTCTGTCGGAGGTGAAGCGGTTTAAAGAATTAAACAGTCGCTTGCTTGATTTGGCATCGCTTGGATTTTCGCGTAGCTCCTGAAGTGAGGCGACCATTTCGCTTCCGGAGGAGATCATCCAGTTCGACCGTTGTTGCAGGGTTGGGGCAAATGGATACACAGCAACCACGATTGCCACTAAAGCCGCTGCGCCAATCAGGCGGGTGCGCCTACTCCACAGAGTTGATAGCGCAATCAGGCCAACAGCCAGTAGTAGAAGATTATTACGCTGACCTGAGAGAATCACCGTTATTACAATTCCACTTAGTAGGGCAATGGCCCAGCGATGTCGTTGTTTTAGAGGCTCCCACAGCACCAGTGGGGTCATTGCTGCCACGATTATGCCAAAAATGCCGTTGGTAGTGAACGGCCCATTAATCATCCCCTCCGCTTTTGGCGTGATCCCAAATACATCTGCGCCGGTGAGAGCTTGCAGTAGGCCATCGCCGATCCAAGCGGCAATCACTATCACTAGACCAGTCTGCAGCCAGCTGTGATCTTGCTGGCGGCGGAGCCCGTAGAGCACGCTCAGGCCGGCCAGCCCAACCAATACAACTGAGGCGATTTCACCCCAGCTTTTGCTAGGAGCTAGTGATGTGGGAATTGATAGCAACCCTGGAATCAGCAAACACAGCAGCAGCAAACCCAGCCGTTTGGCAGGTTCAGCAACCGCTCGCCATTCGCCGCGCCAGGTAAGGGCTAAGCCCAGTAGGGCTGACCCCACCAACGGCACCCGGTATTCCCCCGGGAAGGGCTGCCAGGCCACCATCAGGAGCGCAAACAACCGGCAAAGATTGGTCAGAGTCAACGCTCTACCAAGGGTGCCAAAGGTCACAAAGCTGGAAAGTCTGTTCAAGCAGGAAAGGCCTCCAGCTGATCCAGCCGCAGCCACACATCCGGCACCGGCCTTCGCCAGCGCAGCTGGGCATAGTCGCCCTTGATAGCAAGAATTTCGCCAGGACCTTCAATCAAGTAGCCCGGCAGTGCATCGCTCGCGTTGGCTTCCATGCTGCCGCTGTAAGCAGCTCTATTGACCCGCACCAGGCTGCCCTTCTTTAAGGGCGTCTGGGCTACTGGTGCTGGGGCGGCGTCAGCCATGGTGAATTTGTTTGTTGGCTCAGGCTAAGGCGCTCTGGGCAGCCCCTCCCAATTGCAACCGCCTAGCCTCCCTCAAGCTGTTAGGTCTGAAATGCGGCTGCTGCTGCTGGGTTGTTCGGGGTTTGTAGGTCGCGAGCTGGTGCCTTTTCTGCTCGAGCTAGGCCATGAGCTAACCCTCGTGAGCCGTCAGTCCCAGCCCTTTCCGGCTCTGGTCGGTAAGAGACTGGCCTGCATACGCCTAGATCCGGCCGATGCGGCCAGTTGGGCTGATAACGGCCTCGATAGGGCCCTCTCTGAGGCGGAGGGTGTCGTGAACCTCGCCGGTGAGCCGATCGCTGAGCGTCGTTGGACCCCTGGCCACTGTCAGCTGTTGCTGCAAAGCCGCGTTCGCACAACTGAGCTGCTGGTGGCTGCCTTGGCGCGGCTGGAGCAGCCCCCCGCAGTGTTGGTTAATGGTTCAGCCGTGGGCTTCTACGGCTCCAGTACGCAGACGCGCTTCATCGAGACCAGTCCAGCCGGGAGCGATTTTCTGGCCGAGATCTGCCAGCGCTGGGAAGCGGCCGCTGATCAGGTTCCAGCTGCTTGCCGGCTGGTGAAGCTGCGCATAGGCATCGTGCTGGGCCCCGATGGTGGTGCCCTCGGCAAGATGATGCCCATCTTCCGTTTGGGTTTCGGTGGGCCGGTCGGTACCGGACGCCAGTGGATGAGCTGGATTCATCGCCACGATCTCTGTCGCCTGATCGCTACGGCTCTTGAGGATGGCGCCTACAGCGGCGTCTACAACGCCGTTAGCCCGGAAGCCACCACCATGGGCCTGTTCGCCAGTGCCTTAGGCAAGGCCCTAGGGCGCCCCAGCCTGCTGCCCGTGCCGGGGCCGATCCTGCAGCTGCTGCTTGGCGACGGGGCCCAGGTGGTGCTTGAGGGCCAGCAGGTGCTGCCCGAGCGCTTACTGGCCCAGGGATTCACTTTTCAGTATCCCCAGCTCAGCGCTGCCCTCGCCGCTGCCACCAACCCAGCACCCCGCTGAGCAGGGCAGCTCCCATCAACAAGCCAATTGCCGGGGTAAAAAGCGGTTCCCACAGCCGCTGAAACAACTCCAGGGGGGCTTCGATGTGTTGGCTGTGCAGGGTTACGGCCACCGCAAACCAAATTGCCCCGGCAATCACCACAAACACATCCACCACCAGCAGGGTGTCCATCGATCCCTTGAGTTGCTGCAGCAAGCCTGGAGGGGTAGGTGTGGTCATGGCAGCTCAGAGGCCTGATTAGGGCACAGCATTGCCATAATCGCCGCTGCCATCGCCTGGCTGCCGCCGGGAGCGCCGATTCGCTCCAGGCCAATGGAGGCTAGGGACTGGCGTAGGGCTGGTCCTTGCTTGTGATCGCTTTGCTGCTCCAGCAGGCCTTGGGCTAGCAGGGCACTGGCCCTCAGGGTTGCATCACTGCCGCTGCTGCCGGGGGCGCAGTGCACGCCTGGGCCAAGCAAGCGGCGCTGGGCTTCAGCAAAGCCCGCTGTGAATTGGGGGCCCTGTCCCACCAGCTGCAGCACTGGCTTGCCTAGCCCCACGGCCTGTTCGGCGGCGGTGCCAGCCATGCACAGCACCAGCTGGGAGGAGGCCAAGATCTCCCCAAACTGGCCCCAGCCAAGTTCAACTGCCAGGGGGCCGCGCCCCAGCCGGTCGCTTGCTTCGAGCCGCCAGCCCAGGGGGCCGGCCAGCTTGGCAACGCGACTGCCGTCGAGCTCGGACACCAGGGCGGCGCGTAGCCGCAGGGGGTGGCTGCGCGCCCATTCCTCGGGCAGCAGGGCCAGCACCCGCAGCATCAGAGCGAAATTGCGCGCCGCTTCCGGCAGGCGGCTGCCTGGCACCAGCGCCAGCTCCAATTGCAACGCCGGCAGTGGCAGTGATTCGCTTGTGGCGGCGCTCACCACGTCGAGGAAGGGATTGCCGAGGAAGACCACGGCACGGTTCAGTTGCTGGCTGAGGTCGCTGGCGGTGAGGGAATCGCGGCTCCAGATGGCTTTGATGCTTGCTTGGTTCAGCAGCCAGCCGCAGGGCCAGGGCAGGCGCAGGCGGCCTTCGTAGTGGCTGGAGTAAGCCACTAGATAAACGGCGCTGGGCAGGCCCGAGAGCCAGCTCCCCAGTACCGCGAGCACATCGCCCACGGCCACCACCAGGCCGTAGTGGCGGCGGCGGCGGCGCAGGAGCAATAGCCGGCCGAGCACATGGCCCATCTGGCCTTCCAGCAGCTCGCTGAGCCGTCCGCGCAGGCTGGTGTAGCCGAGGCCGCCCGTGCTGCAGCTGCGGGTGCGGCCCAGCACCGGCACGCCCCGCTGGCGATAGGGGCTGCCGTGACCCACCAAGGGCAGAGCCTCAACCGGAATGCCCCGCTGCATCAGCTCGGCAGCTACGAGGGCACCACTGAGGTCTTCCCCGTGGCCGTTGCTGAGTAGCAGAACCGGTTTCAACCCGCCAGCCAGGCCTTCAGCTTCTCCATGGCCTTCCAGCCTGGTTTGCGCACTAGGCCATCGGCGATCGACTTCTGCAGGTCGCCAGTCATCTCCGGCGCCATTGCCATTACCCGCTGCACAATTTCGACGTGTTCGCGGACCCCTTTGGCGCCCGTTTCCAGCATGGCCAGGCTCAGGTTGATGCGGGCCTGGGGGTCCTGGGGGTTAAGGCGCACGGCGGTTTTGGCGGAGCGCAGGGCTGCTTGGGGCTGCTCATCGAGCAGCTGCAGCCAAGCCAGGCAGGTCCATCCCGCCGACTGGTTGGGGGACTGCTCGGTGATAGCGATGAAGCTATCGATCAATTCAGCCGGTGCCACTCCCTCCTGGTAGCGCTGCATGGCCTGCTCGAACAGGGACGGTACGTCTGCTGAGGTCATAGGGAGGCGGCTTGCCTGGTCATCTGCTCAGATTGCCACCCGATGGGCATTACACCGCAAACGAGCTGCCGCAGCCGCAGGTCTGGCTGGCATTGGGGTTGGTGAAGTTGAAGCCGCCGCCGATTAGGGCACTGGAAAAATCCAGCTGCATTCCGTAGATGTAGAGCAGGCTCTTGGGATCGCACACCACCGCGAAACTGGGAGCATCGGCGGGTTCGTAGGTGTAGTGCTCGTCATCGCCCTGGATCGCGCTGGCATCGATGAAGTCCATCGTGTAGCTCATGCCGCTGCAGCCCCCGGAGCGCACGCCCACCCTCAACACCTTGGCCTCGCCCTGCTGGTTCATCAGAGCCCCCAGCTGCTTCATGGCCGGTTCGGTGATCAGGATCCCCTTCCCGTCTTTGGCGGTGAAGGTGGGTTGGGCCTGGGCTGCAATAGCAGTGACAGTTTCGGTACTCATCAAGATCTACGCCAGTTGCAACCACTGTATGGAGGCTCCCCGTTCGCTGCCTGGCGGAGTGTCTCCATAGAGTCAGCGCACTACTGAGGGTTGAAAGGGTGCAGGTCGCCATCGTGGGAGCGGGACTGGCCGGTTTATCTGCGGCGGTGGATCTGGTGGATGCCGGCCACCAGGTGGATCTCTACGAGGCCCGGCCGTTTCTGGGCGGCAAGGTGGGCAGCTGGGTGGATGAGGGCGGCAACCACATTGAGATGGGGCTGCATGTGTTCTTTTTCAACTACGCCAACCTCTTCGCCCTGATGCGCAAGGTGGGGGCGATCGACAACCTGCTGCCCAAGGACCACACCCACCTGTTTGTGAATACTGGCGGCGATCTGCGGGAGCTCGACTTTCGCTTTGCCCTTGGCGCTCCCTTCAACGGCTTGAAGGCCTTCTTCACCACTCCCCAGCTCGACTGGATCGACAAGCTGCGCAATGCCCTGGCCCTAGGCACCAGCCCGATCGTGCGCGGCTTGGTGGACTACGAGGGGGCCATGAAGACGATCCGCGCCCTGGATCGGATCAGCTTCCAGGAGTGGTTTGTGGGCCATGGCGGCAGTGAGCAGAGCATTAAGCGGATGTGGAATCCGATCGCCTATGCCCTGGGCTTCATTGATTGCGAGGCGATCTCGGCCCGCTGCATGCTCACGATCTTCATGATGTTTGCCTCCAAAACCGAGGCCTCCAAGCTCAACCTGCTCAAAGGCTCGCCCCACCGCTGGCTCACGGGCCCGATTCTCGACTACATCCAGCAGCGCGGCGGCCGGCTGCATCTGCGCCACCGGGTTACGGAGGTGCATTTCGAGGAGGGGGCAGCTGGCGTCGATGGCCAGCCCGCTACCCGGGTGAGCAGCCTCACTCTCGGCACCCCTGAGGGCGATGTCTCCGTAGTCGCAGAAACCTATCTGGCCGCTTGTGATGTGCCTGGTATTCAGCGAATGCTGCCCCAAGCCTGGCGCCGCTGGCCCCTATTCGACAACATTTACAAGCTCGACGCGGTGCCGGTGGCCACCGTGCAGCTCCGTTATGACGGCTGGGTAACCGAGCTCGGTGATGGCGCCGCCGCCACCGCCGCCCGAGCCGATCTCAGCAGCCCCGCTGGCCTCGACAACTTGCTTTACACCGCCGACGCTGACTTCAGCTGCTTCGCCGATCTGGCCCTGGCTAGTCCCGAGGATTACCGCAAGCAGGGGCAGGGCTCCTTGCTCCAGTGCGTGCTCACCCCAGGTGATCCCTGGATTCCCAAGAAAACCGAAGATATCGTGGCCCACACCGACGCCCAGGTGCGAAGCCTGTTCCCTTCGGCCGCGGGCCTGAAGCTGGTGTGGAGCAACGTGGTGAAGCTGGCCCAGTCCCTTTACCGCGAGGCTCCAGGCATGGAGCCCTACCGACCAGAGCAAGCCACGCCAATAGCCAATTTTTATCTGGCCGGTAGTTACACCAAGCAGGATTACATCGATTCGATGGAAGGCGCCACCATGAGTGGGCGCTTAGCCGCAGCTGCGATCCTGGGAAGCCAGGCTGCGCTGGCCACCAACACCTCTGTTTCATAGGAGATTCCATGGGCCGTTGGCTTGAGCACAGCGTCACCACAGAGATCCGGGCCTCGGTGGATCAGGTGTGGGAGGTATGGAGTGACTTGGAGGCGATGCCCCAGTGGATGCGCTGGATCGAGTCGGTTGTAACCGAGCCGGGCGATCCCGATCTCACCGATTGGACCCTGGCGGCGCAAGGCTTCCGCTTCCATTGGAAAGCCCGTATCAGCCAGCGGGTTGAGGCCCAGCAACTGCACTGGGAGTCGGTGGGAGGCCTGCCTACTAAGGGTGCGGTGCGCTTCTATTCCCAGGCGCCCGAGCTCACGGCGGTCAAGCTGAGCGTCAGCTATGAACTGCCCGGGGTCTTGGCACCATTGATGGAACCAAGCATCCTGGGGGGAATTGTGACCAAGGAGCTTCAGGCCAACCTTGACCGATTCCGTGATCTCGTTGAATCCCGCAACCCCTAAGTTCCTCGGCTCTGCAATCGCTGCAGCCCTGCTGCTGGCCTCGTGCTCTGGGGAGAAGCCCCCGCAGGCCTCCAGCCAGGCAACCCCGCCGCCTAAGTCGCAGCCGGCACCCCCAGCACCAGCGCCTGTTGGGGCACCGGCTCCCTTGGCGGGGCTGACACCCCTGCCCAGCTCCAACCAGGTGGTGGCTTCCGTTTCGTCAGGGCGTGTTGATCCATTTGCGCCCCTGGCGACTCCCGCAACAGCTTCCTCTGCCCGGCCGATACTTCTCCGCCTCCCCCCTGGCTTGATCTTCAACGGCGTGATTCGCTCCGGCGGCACCCCGGAGGCTCTGGTGCAGTTCGGTGCGGAGAGCGGCACCTTGCGGGTCGGTCAGAGAGGCGGCAGCACCACGGACTACAGAACCACGGACTACCGAACCACACCCCTACTGCCGGCGGGTTGGAGCGTGGCCAGCATCGATGTTGAAAATGGTCGCCTCACCCTGCGTCAGGGCAAGCAGGCGGTGACGGCCGAGATCTGAGGCTGCGGCCGCAGGCCTCCACCAGTCCGCTCAGGTCATGGGGATCGGCTTCAGCATCGACGCGGCCGAGTAGCTGCCGGCAGCGCTCGCTGGTTTGGGGTCCGATTGAAACCACGGCCACCCCCTCCAGCTGGCTGCTCCAGCTGGGCCCGAAAGCCCCTTTCAGCAGCTGGCAGGTGTGGCTCACGGTTTTGCCGCTGCTGAAGGTGATTGCGTCGAGGCGCCGTTGCTCTAAGGCGGCCACCGCAGCGCTGGGTAAACCCTCTGGACAGCCGGTTTCGTAGGCGGCAACTTCAACCACCCGGACACCAGCAGCGGCGAAGGCATCCGCTAGCAGGGTGCGGCCGCCGCTCTGCACCCGGGGCAGTAAAAGGCGCAGCCCCCAACCCGAGACGGGAAAGTGCTCCAGCAGGCTGTCGGCCACAAAGCTGGGCGGGATGAAGTCGGCGGGCGATCCCAACGATTCGAGCTGCGCCGCGGTTTTGCGGCCTACCGCAGCGATCTTCAGGTGGCTGGGCCGCCGTGCCAGGGAGCGGCCGATGCGGCGCAGCCGCTGCTCCACAGCCTCAACGCCGTTGCCACTGGAAAAAACCAGCCAGTGGAAATCATCGAGTTCGGCTAGGGCATCGTCGAGGGGCCCCCATTCATCTGGTGGGGTCACCACCAAGGCAGGTAGGTCTACCACCGTGGCGCCAGCGGCTTTAAACAGGCGACGGGCTTCACCTAGCTGGGTTTCGGCCCTGGTCACGGCGATGCTGCGGCCGCTCAGATAGGAGTCAGAAGCCATGGCCAGGGGGATCACTGGTCATCCAGCTTGACCATGCTGCCCGCCTGTTGCCGCAGTGCTTCCGCTTCGCTTTGCCGGTTTTGCTGCTCCAGCAGGGCGATCGCCTGGCGGAAGCCGCTGCGGGCCCCTGGCACATCACCGCTGAGCAGCAGGGCAACGGCCAAGTTTTGCTGGGCGGCGGCCAGGCTTGGATCGCGCTCCAGGGCTGAGCGGTAGGCCGCGATTGCCGCCGGCAGCTGGCCGCGTCGCCGCTCGCTAATCCCCAGGTGCAGCCAGCCGAGTGCCAGTTCGGGCGCTGCTGCGCAGGCCTGGCGGCACAATTCGCAGGCCTCTTCCAGGGCGCCCTGGCTCGTGGTGCCGGGCTCTTGCAGCAGGGCGGCCAGATTCAGCCGGGCCGCCAGGGTGAGCCGCGGCGGCAGGGGTAGCTCCAGGGCCTGGCGGTATAGCTGGCAGGCGTGCTTTGGGTCGCTGCTGCCCAGGGCGATCGCCAGGTGCAGCAGCAGCTCGTAGCGCTCGGGGTGGCGGCTGGCTGGGCACCGGGCCAATCCCTGCTGCAGCAAGGCGATGCCGCGTTCGCGGTTGCCCTCGCTCACCTCCAGGCTGCCGAGCTTGGCGCAGGCGTAGGGATCTCCTGGGTGGGCGGCCAGGTCGGCCTCCATGGCCTGGCGCAGCCGTTTCGCCTTGGCGCCGCTGGCCAGCAGATCACTGCGGTAGCCATCGTGGGCCAAGGCAGGCACAGCGCAATCCGCCAGATGCCAGTGGGGCTCCTTTTCCAGCAGGGCCAGCACGCTGTCATCCACCATCGAGTGGTAGGGCCGGCTCCAGTGGATGGCTGGATGGCGGCGAAACAGGCGGCTCACATTTGAGTAAGGCGACTGGGCCGCCCCCAGCTCCTGCCGCAGCAGGTTGATCAGCAGCAGGTCTGGCTCGACCATCAGGGCTTGGAGCGGCTGGCGGGCTTCTGGCAGCAGCCACTCGTCGGCATCGAGAACCAGCACCCAGTCGCCTTTCACGTGCCCCAGGGCCTCATTGCGGGCCGGCGCGAAATCCCCTGGCCAGGGCAGCTGGTGCACCACCGCACCGCAGCTCTTGGCGATGGCGATGGTGGCATCGCTGGAGCCGGTGTCCAGCAGCACCATCTCATCGACGAAGCCCGCCACCGAGGCCAGGCAGCGCTCCAGCCGCTCGGCTTCGTTGCGCACGATCATCGAGAGACTGAGCATGGGCCGGATGGGGACGGGGCTGGAAACAGGCAGCTTGGCTCCGGCTCAGTCGGTGAAGCCAGCGCCCGCTTCAGTGTCTCCCAGCCCCAGTCCACTGCCCAGTCTTTGGAGAGCTTCGGCCTGCGCCAGGGGCATCTGGCCGGGGCTATAGACGCCAGGGATGCCCGGCGGCAGCAGTGGGCGCAGCTCCTCCCAGAGGTAGGGGCTGCCATACACCACCAGCCCCGCCAGTCTTTCGGCTTTTGCTAATTGACGCAGTGCCGCAGGCCAGGGCTCGGCGCTGCCGGCGCTGCCTCGGAAGGGATTGCCCCGCACAAACAACTGCAGCAGCACGGGCCCAGGGCCGAGCCGCTCCATGGCGAGCGGGGCGTCGGTGTCGGTGCCCCAAGGGCTGGGGCTGCGGCCCTCCAGCAGCAGGGTGCGCCAGCCGCGGGATTCGGGCCGAGCCAAGGCTGGAGCAGTGGCAGTTAGCACTGCAGCGGCTGCGGCCAAGGCCGAGTCGAGCCTGATCAGATTGATGCCGGCCTGGGGGGTGGCGGCGCCGCTGCTGCCCGCCGTCTCCATGGTGGCCCGCACCAGCTCCAGGGCCAGGACCTGGTTGGGTTGGGCGGCCGCCTCTGGATCGGCAACGGCCAAGGCCGCTTCAGGCCCAGCGCAGCGCTCCAGGGCCTGAAGGCGGCGCTCGGCACTGGCTTCCAGCTGCTCAACATTGAGCCGGCCGCTGGCCACCGCTTCAGCGATGGCGGCGATGGCGGCATCCGCATCGGCGGGCATCAAGACCAGATCGGCCCCGGCTTCCAGGGCCAGCACGGCCGCCTCCCCGGCGCCGTAGCGCCCGGTGATCGCGTCCATCACCAGGGCATCGGTCACGATCAACCCACCGAAGCCCAGCTGCTGGCGCAGCAGCCCGGTAAGCACCGGCTTGGACAGGGTGGCTGGCCGCTCTTGATCAAGCTCCGGCAGCATCAGGTGGGCGGTCATCACCGAGGCCACTCCAGCAGCGATCGCCTGTTGAAATGGCGGTAGCTCGATCGCCGCCAGCCGCTCGCGGCTGTGGGGCAGCAGGGGCAAGGTGATGTGGGAATCGCTGCTGGTGTCGCCGTGGCCTGGGAAGTGTTTGGCGCAGCCGAGCACCCCAGCTGCCTGCACGCCCCGTACAAAGGCCGCTGCCAGCGCCCCGGCTGTGGCTGGATCTTCCCCCCAGGCCCGCACATTGATTACCGGGTTGGCCGGGTTGTTGTTGACATCGCACACCGGCCCCAGCACCCAGTTGAGCCCCAGGCCCCGGGCATCTCGGCCCGTGCACTGCCCGTAGCGTTCGGCTAGCTCAAGCGCCTGTTGGGGCTCGCGTCCGTAGAGGCGCCCCAGGGCTAGGGGTGGCACCAGCCAGGTGGCGCCGTCGAAACGCTGGCCCACTCCCTCCTCCACATCGGCGCAGAGCAGCAGCGGCTGACCGGCCCAGCGGCGCAGCTGGGTGCAGCGCAGGGCCACCTCGGCGGCGCTGCCGCCAAGCAGGATCACGCCGCCCACGCCAGCCTCCAGCAGGCTGCGGAGCTTGTTGTTAGGCAGCTCCCAGCGGGGGTAGCCGCGTTGGTGGTCGGCGAGTTTGCCGCTGCCGCGCACCACGATCAGCTGGTGGATCAGGCGCAGCAGGGCTGGACCGACGGTTTGGGTCGCGCTTGGTTCAGAGATCACTGGCTTCGGCGGGTTCGCCCTTCTCCTGCCGCTCGTCTTCTAGGCGATTGAGCAGCCCCAGCACTGTGGTGCCCTTTTCGATGCCTCGATCGAGCACAAACACCACCTCAGGGGTGCGCCGCATCTTCAGCCGCCGGCTCAGCTCACCCTTCACGAAGGCGCTAGCCGAATGCAGGCCTGCCATGGCTTGCTCCTTGTCGGAGTCGCTGCCGAAGACGCTCACAAAAATTTTGCAGTGCTGCAGATCGCCGGCCACTTCAACTGTGGTGACGCTCACCATCCCCTGGTTGACCCGCTCGTCCTTGATGCCGCCAATCAGCAGCTCACTAATTTCGCGGCGGATCAGGGAGGCCACCCGCTCCACCCGTCGGCTCTGTGCCATGGCTATGCCAGCGGTGCTGGGTTCACCATCGCATGCAGGATCAGCCCCAGGCTCAGGAGGCCGCTGACGCCGGCGCCAATCAGGGCAACCGCCGTTACCGGATTGCGGCCCCGGGCCGCCAGCGGTTCGAACACCGAATTGGCCACACCCAGGCCAAAGGCCACCAGGTAGCGCGGGTAGCGCGTCACATTCAGGAAGAAGTCCTTCATCGCCCGGGGTGGTCGGTCCTTGCTGCTTGCTGGCTACTCTGCCGCCCAGAGGTCAGGTTTGAAGCATGGAACTGCACCAGTTCAGGCATTCGGCCTTTTGCGAGAAGGTGCGGCTGGTGTTGGCAGCCAAACGGCTCGACTACACGGTGGTCGAGGTCACGCCCGGCTTGGGCCAGCTGGAACTCTTCCGCCTGTCGGGCCAGCGCCAAGTGCCAGTGCTGCTGGATGGCAGTGAAGTAATTGCCGATTCCACGGCCATTGCCCTTTATCTAGAGCGGCATCACCCCGAGCCGCTGCTGCTGCCCGAGGCCCCGGCCGAGCGAGCCCGGGTGCTGCTGATCGAAGACTGGGCCGATACGGCCCTTGCTGCCGGCTGCCGGCTTGCCCTGGTGCAAGCGGCGGCTGTTGATCCGCTGTTGCGCTCCGCCCTGCTGCCCGACTCCACCCCCGGCCCCCTGCGTCAGCTGGTCAGCAACCTGCCCGCAGCTGTCATGGCGGGCGTCGGCGAGGCGGTGGCAACGGTGGTGGGCAGCGCTGAGCGCCAGCAGCTGCAGACGAACCTCGAGCAGTTGGCTGTGCTGGTTGCCGATCAGCCCTACTTAGTGGGCGATCGCCTCACCCTTGCCGATCTGGCTGTTGCCGCCCAGTTGGGGCTGCTCAAGTTTCCCGCCAGCAGCGGCGCCCCCCTGGCGGGCCAAGGGGTTAGCGGCATCGCCGACCACCCGCTGCTTGAACCCCTGTTCAACTGGCGGGATCGGATTGCGCTGGAAGCGGGTCGGGGCTGAGCGGCGTCAGAGTTAGTTGGAAATGGCCGCTGCTGCTGGCCGCGGCAGCCAGGCCCAGAGCCGGTGAGGGATAGCTGGCTTGCCACTGTTCGGTTGTAACCGTGCCGTCTGGGTTTTGGCTGTAGTGGCTCAGGGTTTCTACCCGGCTAACCCGGGGGGCGCCGGGGCCGTGCAGTACCTGAAGGGCCAGTTCGTCAGACCAGAAGCCGGTGGGATTGGGCGACTCGCTGCGGCGTCCCACCACCGTCGATTCCAGTTGCTGATCCCCCGCCAGCAAGGCGATCTGGCGGTTTGGGTTGGCCGGATCATTGCGCACTTGCAGCAGGGCAGCGCCCAGCAGGGCCCGGCCGATCGCGGTGGCATTGAAGGTCCGATCGCCCACCACCGCTCCGCCTGGGTCGGGGCTGAAGCGCACCTCGTAGTCCAGGGCATCGCTGCGCACCTGCCAGCGCCCGGCCATCCAGTCGGGGTAGCTCAGGTCTTGGTGGCCGGCTCGAGCTGAGGGTCGATCTAAGGGAGCGGGTAGGCGCCACTCGGGCCAGTGGGCGGCCCGTTCTGCCAGCACGCCCGGCCCCATCGCCAGCAGCAGCGCCAGGATGGGTGCCAGTAGGGCTCCAGTCATGTCCGATCCCCTGTTGCGGGAGCTTGATCATTACGTGGTGCTGGAGCCAGGTGGCGGCGAGCGGATTCTCACGGCGGCCGAAACCCTGGCCTGGCTTGAGGCCCGGCTTGCCAAGCTGGAGCCGGTGCCGGCAGATCTGGCCGGTCTCTCTAGCCCGGGCCTGCAGGCCCAGCGACTGCTGGAAACCGCCTGCGAACTGGAGTTGGAGCCTGGCCTAACGATTCAGTGGTTTGCGGTGCGGATCGAGCCGCCCGGCTAGGGGGGGGTACTCAGTTCAGGGATGGCGTGATCTGGCCATCGGCCTGGCGCAGCTCCACCGGGGCCTCAGGCACCGCTGCTGGGTCTTTGAGAATGGCTGGCAGATCGGCCAGCACCTGCTGGGCCACTTGGGCGGGGCTATCTCCAGACTGCTGCACCCGCAGGTCGGCCTGGGCATAGAGCGGTTGCCGTTGGGCCAGCAGCTCGCCTAGGCGGGCGCCGGGATCACCGGCCTGCAGCAGGGGCCGGGGGGTGGAATCGGCGCGCAGGCGTTGCAGCAGCAATGGCGCTGGCGCATCTAGCCACACCACCACCCCCTGGCGCATATGGCCCCAGTTCTCGGGCTTGGTCACCACTCCACCTCCGGTGGCCACCACCAAGGAATGCCAGCCGGCGATCTGGCCAAGCACCGCCGTTTCCAGTTCTCGGAAGCCGGCTTCGCCGTCAGTGGCGAAGATTTCGGGGATGGTGCGGCCAGCAACCTGCTCCAGGGCATCGTCTGCATCAAGGAAGCGGTAGCCCAGCGCTTCGGCCAAGGGGCGGCCGACGGCGCTTTTACCGGCGCCCATCATGCCGATCAAATAAACGTTTAGCCCTTGCAAGCGCTGGGCCAAGCTTGGCGATGGGGGTCTATTCATGGCGGGGTTTTCCTGGTTCGACGCCTTGGCCCTTGCCCGTTTCTAGGATGGTGAGCCACTGACCCGGGCGATGACGGCTACTGCAACAGCGTCAGGCTTCTCGCCGAACCCGACCAGCTCCAGCCACGGGCGGGGCCGCCCCTGCGTAATTACCAGGCGGGCCACCTTTAGTGCCAGTCATCGCTACTGGTTGCCGGAGCTCAGCGCTGAAGAGAATCAGGCCCGCTTCGGCCCCTGCAGCCTGGCCCCCGGCCACGGCCACAACTACACCTTGGTGGTGGCGATGGCTGGTCCGCTAGATGCGGACGGCATGGTGCTCAATCTCTCTGAGGTGAAGCACGCGATCCGCTCTGAGGTGACGGCCCAGCTTGATTTTCGCTACCTCAACGAGGCTTGGCCTGAGTTCGATCTGGATCGTCCTGAGGGCAAGCTGCCCACTACTGAAGCCCTTTGCCAGGCCATCTGGACCCGCCTTGCCCCCCAGCTGCCCCTGGTGGGGCTGCGTCTGCACGAAACCGACACGCTCTGGGTCGACCTGCTCGCCCCAGGCTCTGCCCCAACCCCCATGGAAGCCTTTCTCTCGATCCGCACCCACTTCGCCGCCGCCCACCGCCTGGCCCGGCCCGAGCTCTCCCAAGGCGAAAACGAAACCATCTACGGCAAGTGCGCCCGGCCCCATGGCCACGGCCACAACTACCTGCTCGATGTAACCGTCCGAGGCCCGATCGATGCCCGCACCGGCATGGTCTGTGATCTGGCGGCTCTGCAGCAGCTCGTCGACGACCTGGTGGTGGAGCCCTTCGACCACACCTTCCTAAACAAGGACGTGGAGCACTTCGCCAGCACGGTGCCTACAGCTGAGAACATCGCCCTTCACATCGCCGACCTGCTCAGCGCCCCAATTGCAGCCACCGGCGCTCGCCTGCACAAGGTGCGCCTGCAGGAAAGCCCCAATAACGCCGCCGAGGTGTTTGCTGAAACTCCCCAGCTGGAAATGGTGCCCGCGGCGCTCGAAGCCCTGGTGGCTGGCTGAGACCCGTGCTGCGGCTGGTGCTGGCCGTCAGCCTGGATGGCCGCTTGGCGCCCCCGCAAGGTGGCGCTGCCCATTTGGGTGGAGTTGGGGATCGTCAGGTGTTGGAGGAGGCCCTCGCCTGGGCTGATGGCTGCCTGATCGGTGCCGAAACCCTGCGGTGCCATGGCAGTACCTGCCTAATTCGTGCGCCTCACCTGCTGGCCGAGCGAGCAGCCAGCGGCCGCGTTGAGCAGCCGGTCGCCGTAGTAGTGAGTCGTAGCAACGATTTTTCCCCGGATCTGCATTTCTGGCAGCAGCCGCTGCAGCGCTGGCTGCTGACACCCAAGCGATCGCCGCTAGTCCCGGCTTTTGATCGTCGCCTGGATCTAGAGAGCTGGGGTGTGGCCCTGGCTGCCCTGGCGGATCAGGGGCTGGAGAGGCTGGTGGTGCTGGGCGGTGCGGCCCTTGCCGCCAGCCTGCTGGCCGAAGGCTGGATCGACGAGCTGCAGCTGACCCTTTGCCCTCGGCTGCTGGGCGGACCCCATGCCTGGTTGCCCCTGGAGGCCGCAGTTCAGGCTGGGGAGTGGTGCCTGCAGGAGCACCGGCGTCTGGAGGGTGAAGAGTTGCTGCTGCGCTACCGCCGCGTCTTGGCGAATCCCTGAGCCAGCTCCCGCAGGGGAATCTGCTGGAGGGTGTCGGCGGGCAGGCCCAGCATGCGGGCCAGGCAGCGTTTCAGCACTACTTCGCTGTCGGCGCCGAAGTCGCCGCGGATCAGATCTCCCAGCACCGCCAAGCCCCGTCCACTCGAGGCGGTTTCCTCCACTAGGCACTGGCTGGTGGGGCGGGCCAGCTGGGCACAGGGAGCTTCCAATTTGGCGGCCAGGCTGGCATTTCCGGCGGCTGCGGTTTCCACGCAAACGGTTTTCAGCCGTTGCTCCAGTTGGGGGCGGACCAGCTGCAACACCGGCAGCAGCAGGCTCGTCAGCAATACGGGGGCGACCAGTACTGGAGCGAACAGTTGCACCGGAGTTGCCAGGGCACGGAACGATTGAGGCACCAAGGCGGCGCAGCTGTAGTTAGTTTTGCCCCTTGCGAGCCCCTATTGCAGCCATGGCTGAGTTGCAGGCCCGCTGGCACCAAACGCTGGCTGAGATTCCCGAAGCCCTTTGGGATGCCCTGCTGGCCGCGGCGCACCCCCAAGAGTTGCCTTTTTATCGCTGGCGCTGGCTGCAGCAGCTCGAGGCCAGCGGCAGCATTGCGCCGCGGGAGGGCTGGCAGGGCTGTCATCTGGGCCTGTGGCGCGGCGAGGTGTTGCTGGCGGTGGCTCCCCTCTATTTGAAGGGTCACAGCTACGGCGAATTTGTTTTCGACCAGAGTTTTGCCCAGCTCGCTGGCCAGTTGGGCCTGCGCTACTACCCAAAGCTGGTGGGCATGAGCCCGGTGAGCCCGGTGCAGGGCTACCGCTTCCTGATCGACCCCGCTGAGGACGAGGCGGAGTTAACCGCTTTGATGCTTGAGCTGATCGATGCGTTCTGCCGCCAGCACGCCATCCTCAGCTGCAATTTTCTTTATGTGGATCCAGGTTGGCAGCCGCTGGCTGAGGCGGCTGGCTGTGCTGCCTGGGTTAATCAGCAGAGCCAGTGGATCAACCCCGGCCATGGCGATTTCAATGCCTACCTGGCCAGCTTCAATGCCAACCAGCGCCGCAACATCAAGCGGGAGCGGCAGGCGGTGGCAGCCGCTTGCCTCACGGTTACGCCCCTGCTGGGGGAGGCAATCCCGCCGGCTTTAGTTGGGCGCATGTATGACTTTTATGCCCAGCACTGCAGTCGTTGGGGGGCCTGGGGCAGCAAATATCTGAGTGAATCCTTTTTTGCCGCCCTGGCTGCCGATCCGGAGCTGCGGCGCCACATAGTGCTCTTCAGTGCCCATCGCGGCGATCCCGGCGAGCCGGTGGCCATGTCGCTGTGCGTCCACGCCGGCGACCAGCTCTGGGGGCGCTACTGGGGAAGTGATGAGCAGATTGACTGCCTGCATTTTGAGGTCTGTTATTACGCTCCGATTGCCTGGGCAATCGAGCGCGGCATCCGCGCCTTTGATCCCGGCGCAGGCGGTAGCCACAAGCGCCGGCGTGGCTTCGTGGCCCAGCCCCGCGTCAGCCTGCATCGTTGGAGCGATCCACGTTTTGCTTCGATCCTGCAGCGCTGGTTGCCTGGGGCTAATGAGGAGATGGCCGAGCTGATGGCGGCCATGAATGCGGAGCTGCCTTTTACGGCTGCCTACGATCCACCGCATGCCTGAAGTACCTCCCAGCCGCCAACAGCTCGATGACCAGCTCTCCCAGCGGTTCATCGCCTTAGACCCAGCCGGCTACTTCCTAATTCGCATCGATCTCGAGGCGGCGGAGCTGGTGGTTGAGCACTACGGCAATGGCATCGATGAGCG
Organism: Cyanobium sp. L1E-Cus; assembly: GCF_024345755.1. NCBI lineage: Bacteria > Bacillati > Cyanobacteriota > Cyanophyceae > Synechococcales > Prochlorococcaceae > Cyanobium > Cyanobium sp. L1E-Cus. The sequence goes on from NZ_JAGQBS010000018.1 coordinate 20,733, forward strand.
GGGCTTAGCCACTGATCCCGATACCGGAGAGGTATTGAGCTGCCGTGGCGGCGGCGTTCGTGCGCCCTTGGCAGTTTTTCGGGGCTGCAGTGCCAAGCAACTGGGTATTGACCTGACCGAAGGTCCAGGCCCTCACCCGCTCACCTGCCTAGACCACGCCCTCTATCTAGGCAGGGAGCTTCAAAGAGCTCAAGCGTGCCTTGAACAAAGAATTGAATATATCCAAGATTGAATAAATAAATATTGAGTAAATCAGGGCTATAAATATTGATGCATCAATCCAGCCAAGTTAATTGACTGGATTCAACTAACACCTTCAAACCGGCTGTAGCTCGCGGCTCGGTTCAGCTGTGGCCTTTGGAGGATCGGGTGGCAGGGTGGCGAGCTGCTCTTCTATCTCGCGCCGCACGATTGCGCGGTATTCGAGGAAGTGTTCGTTGTGAGCCAGGATCGATATGAAGCCAGTGAACCGCTTCGGGTTGTGGCGGTACATGCCATAAAGCGCTTTCCAGAAGCGCACCCTGGTGTTGCGCTTGAGGCCTTGGCGCCAAAGAATGATTCCTAAAGCGCGCAGGTCAACCCAGCTGGTCGGCTTGGGCGGACGGCTGCCAGGAACAACCAACTTCTTCCATTGTTGGGGTGGCAGTTTCAGGAAGTAGGAATAAACGCGATCGATGAAAGCGTTTGGCTCGTAGAGGGCGCCGAAAGCATCTACATACTCATTGGCGATGTCGCGAATTGGCCGGGTTGGCTCGAAATTAAGCAGGTTGGTTTGGTTAACCCCTTTTGCGGCTGCCTTGCCTTCGATCAAGCGACCTTCTTTCTCGAGGCGATGCCAAAGGGCTGTGTTTGGAAGGGCCTGAAGCATGCCCATCATCGCGTGGGGGATGCCAGTGCGGGTCACGAACTCGACGATTCTGCGGCCCGCGCCCTCTTTCTCGCCGTCGAATCCGATGATGAAACCAGCCATCACCCGCAATCCGTAGGAGGTGATCTTGTCGACAGAATCCACTAGGGAGCTGCGGGTGTTTTGCAATTTACCGGCAGTTTCCAGGCTTGCTTCGTCGGGGGTCTCGATGCCGAGGAAGACGCTCTCAAAGCGGCATTCCACCATCATTTGCATGAGGTCATCGTCCGCCGCTAGATCCACTGAGGCTTCGGTGGCGAAGCTGAAGGGGAAGCCGTGCTCAATTTGCCATTGGCGCAAAAGCGGCAGCAGCAATTTGACATTGCGCTTATTGCCGATGAAGTTGTCGTCTACCAGGAACACTGAGCGGCGCCAGCCCAAGTCGTAGAGGCACTGCAGCTCGGCAACTAGCTGCTCAGGGTTCTTGGTGCGAGGTTTGCGCCCATACAACACAATTATGTCGCAGAACTCGCACTGGAAGGGGCAGCCTCGGGAGAACTGCACCGACATCTCTGAGTAGGCATCCAGCTCTAGTAGGTCAAAGCGTGGAATCGGCGTTCCGGTTACATCTGGCTTGACGCCATCAGAGCTAAACCGGCCATGGCTGTCACCCCGCTCAATGGCTTCGATGAACATCGGCAGGGTGATTTCACCCTCGTCGAGGATCTTGTAATCCGCCAGGTCGAGCTCGGGCGCGTCTGGGGTGGAACTGGCAAAAGGACCTCCCACGGCGACGGGGATGCCGCGCTGCTTGGCCTTGCCGATCTGAGTGGCCATATCGGCCTTCTGGACGATCATCCCGGAGATCACCACCAGCTCGGCCCAGTCCCACTCTGCTTCGCTGACCTCGCGCACGTTGCGGTCAACCAGCTTCATTTCCCATGACTGGGGCAGCAGGGCGGCAACTGTGACCAATCCCAAGGGCGGTAGAAGCACCTTGCGATCGATCAACTCGAGGATTTTTTCGTAGCTCCAGAAGGTTTTCGGGAACTCTGGGTAGACGAAGAGAGTGCGCATGCAAACAGCCGAGCTGGGTTGATGACCGGGGAAAACCAGGGCGCTTTTTCTGCGCTGCTATGCGGTGTTAATGAATGAAAGCTTAGGAGGTCTGCGGAAGTGCTGAAGCCTGCGGGCTTTCTGCTGTAATGGCCTCATCTTCAATGATGGCCTGCCATGGCTGCTGCGATTTACCTGGGTTTGTTTGGTGGTGGGCTTGCCGTTGCCATTGCCGCATCGATCGTGCTGCGCGGCATCAAACTGATCTGAGTTTGAGTCTCAGGCCCCTGCGGCTGATCAGCTCCTGTAGGCCCAAGACGAAGCCAGCGGCCCCAAGCACGGCAAAGGTTCCCTGCAACCCGAGCGTCAGGCTCATGGCAGCTGCCAGTAGGCCACTGAGGCCGCCCCCACCAAGGAAGGCAATCTGGCCCAGACCGGCCATGCGCCCCCGGATGGCCATTGAAGAACCCACCTGGCTGATCAAATTGACACCTGCCAGCAGGCTGGCGGTGCCAGCACCGAGGGCGAAGGTGGCCGCCAAACCTATTACCAGCGTTTCTGGGCCGCTGAAAGCGGCCATGGCCAGTTGGGCTGTTGCGGTGATCAGGGTGCAGCTTCCAAGCAGCAGGCCGGGCCGCTGGCTCAACCAGCGACTGTGACGCTGAAGTACCAGGCCGCCGCTGATGCTTCCTGCCGCCAACACACTGGTGAATAGGCCAAGGGCTTGGGGAGAGGGGCCCAGCAAGTCCCGGGCCATCAACGGGGCTAGGCCTGGGTGGAAGAAGCCCAGTAAACAAGCCAGTGCCGTGTAGATCAGCACATGCCGCAGCACTGGACCACTGCCGCGCCAGGCGGCTCTGAGCCCACTGCTGGCGCCAGCCACGCTGCGCTGCTCCAGCCCCCTATTGGGGTGGAGCAGCCACAGCACTGAGGCGATAGGGATCAAGTAAGTGGCTGCATCGATCGCCAGGGCTGTTCCCGCGCCGGTCCAGGCCAGCAGCCAGCCCCCTATGGGAGGCCCCACCAGCTTGCCCACGTTGAAAACCACCGAAAAGCTGGTGAGGTACGGAGCCAGTTGCTGGGGATCCTCCACCAGTAGGGCGCAATATTTGTTGCGGGCCGTGAGTTCGTAGGAACTGGCGATGCCTACCAGCAGGGTGCTCAGTAGCAACAGGACAACCTGCAGGTCGCCATTGCTCAGGGGTATGGCAACGGCTCCCAGGATGCCTGCTGCGAAAAGTCCCCACTGGGAGCGGATTAGCACGGCTTCGCAGCCCAGCTTGTCGGTTGCAACCCCTGCTGGCCCACTTACCAGCAGGGCAGGTAGGGCCAGCACCGCGAAATGGAGGGCCAGCACCAGGGCATTGCCGCTGCCATCCATGAGGATCCAGCCCTTAGCCGTGAGGCCTGCGAAGGATCCAGCTGTGCTCAGTCCTGAGGCAACCAGAAAGGTGGTGCGTTGATGCGTCCGCCAGTTCAAGCGCCCAGGCGGCGGACGTCAACGGCCTCAGCCACCATCGCCTTGGCGCCCACTACCTCGCCGATCAGGTCGTAGGTGTCGGCAGCAGTGATGCGCACCGGCACCATGGTGCCTGGTGCTGCGCAAAGTCCGCCCTCGCCTGGATGCACCCGCACTTCGCCATCAACCTCGGGGGCGAAGCGGGCGCAGCGGCCGAGCATCTCACCGCTGCTGGGGTTCTCCTGCTCGATCAGCACATCCACGATCCGGCCTACCCAAGCGGCGTTGCGGGCGGCGGCGATCGGCTGCTGTAGGGCCATCAGGCGATCCTTGCGCGCTGCTGCCACCTCGGCTGGCACTTGATCCGGCAGGTCGGCGGCGGGGGTGCCCTCCTCCGGTGAAAAGGTGAACACGCCCACGTGGTCGAACTGCTGCTCGGTCACGAAATCGAGCAGGTGCTGGAAGTGCTCTTCGGTTTCGCCAGGAAAGCCCACGATGAAGGTGGTGCGCAGCACCGACTCGGGCAGCTGTTCGCGGATCCGCCTCAGCACGCCACCGGTTACATCCGCTTGCCAGGGGCGGTTCATTGCGCGCAGCACCTCGGGGTGGCTGTGTTGCAAAGGCAGATCCAGATAGGGCAACACGTTGGGCACCTCGCGGTAGGCCGTAAGCACTGCCTCGGTGAGGCCGGTGGGGTATGCGTAGTGAACGCGGATCCAGGGGATTTCCACCTCCCCCAAGGCCCGCAGCAGCTCCGCCAGCTGGGGCTTGCCGGCCAGATCGAGACCGTAATTGGTGGTGATTTGGCTAATCAACACCAACTCCTTCACCCCCTGAGTCGCTAGCTGCTTCGCTTCAGCCACGATGCTCTCGATCGGGCGGGAGCGCTGATTGCCGCGCAGGTGGGGAATGATGCAGAAAGCACAGCGGTAGTCGCAGCCCTCGGCCACCTTCAGGTAGGCCACTGCTTCGCTGGTGGTGCGGTAGCGGGGCAGGTGCTCGTCGCCCACGAAGGTGGGGTTGGCGCTCACCTGGTTGACGCGCTCGCCGGCCTCCACCCGCTCCAGCACGCTGACGATGTGTTGGTAGTCGCCGGTACCCACGATCGCCTTGGCTTCGGGGAGGCTTTCGAGCAGCTCCTCCTGGAAGTGCTGGGCCAGGCAGCCCGCAATGATTAGTTCCTTGCCCTGTTCGGCTAGCTCCACCAGGGTGCGCACCGACTCCTCGCGTGCTTCCTGGATGAAGCTGCAGGTGTTCACAACCACCAAGGTGGCGTCGCTTTCGTCGGCACTGACGCCGTAGCCGGCCTCGGCTAGCAGACCCAGCATGTGCTCGGTGTCCACGCGGTTTTTTTCGCAGCCCAAGTGGGCAAATGCCACGGTGGGCTTGGCTGCAGGAGCGTGGATTTCCTGGGTCACAGTTTTACCAGGGCAGAGATTCACCCTACGTTGTGCTCTGACAGCACCCTGAAACCCTGGTTTGCGCCTGCCACAATCAGGCCAGCCTGGGCTACGACCCGTGACCTCAACCCGCCTCAGCCAGCGCCTTAGCTCCAGCCGGCGCCGTAGTGATCCGGCCCGCCGCTGGGCGCGAGTGGCCATGGCTGTGTTAGCCACCATCGGCGCCATCGATACCGGCGCCATCACCCTGAAGCGTTGGGGTCTGCTGGGTCCGCTGAGTTGCCCTGGCGGAGCAGAGGGCTGCGACAAGGTGCTGAACAGCGCCTGGGGCAGCCTCTTTGGCCAGCCCCTGTCTTTGTTTGGTTGGCTGGCCTACGGGGCGGTTTTGTTGCTTGCTGTGCTGCCTCTGGTGCTGCGCGGCGACTCGAGAGCGGCCCTTGCCCAGCGCAGTTGGTGGGCCCTATTGCTTCTGAGCACAGGCATGGCTGTTTTCAGCCTGTTGTTGATGGGGGTGATGGTTCTCAAGATTCAGGCCTTCTGTTTCTTCTGCGTGCTCTCAGCGACTCTCAGCCTGAGCCTGTTAGTGATCAGCCTCGTTGGTGGGGAGTGGGAAGACCGCGGCCAGCTGGTGTTCCGAGCCGTGATCGTGGCCTTGTTGGTGGGCATGGTGGGCTTGGGTTGGGCGGCTTCTGTGGATCGCCCCGCCGCGGTGCGGGGCGCTGGGGTCCCTCCCGTAGTTGTGGCCACCAGTAGTCCAGAGGCGATTGCCCTGGCAGAGCATCTCAGTCGCACCGGCGCGGTGATGTATACGGCCTACTGGTGCCCCCATTGCCATGAGCAGAAGGAGCTGTTCGGCAAGGAAGCCAGTACCAAGTTGGGCCTGGTTGAGTGCGCTGCCGATGGCCAAAACAGCCAGAAGCCACTGTGCGATACCAAGGCAATTGAGGGCTTCCCCACCTGGGAGATCAACGGCAAGCTCGACTCTGGGGTTAAGTCCCTAGCTGATCTCGCCCGGCTATCCGGTTACGCCGGCCCAGTGCCCTGAACAGCAGCGGTGCTGGAGGGCCGGTGCCGCTGTTGATCGGTGTGGCGCTGCCAAAAAGGCTGGGCGTGGGGCGAATCTGTGCGGTGGTGTCCGCCCCGGCTCTCGGTGCGGAACAGGGCAGCTTCGATTAGCAGCTCGGTCAGCACCAGCCGTTGCTGCAGTTCCTGCAGCCGCCGCAGTGCGGGCACCGCCGCCGGCTCGAATTGGACGCTCTGGCCCGGCTCCACGATTTGTAGCTGCCGCCAGGCTTGGCTTGCTTCGAGCTGCCGGCGCTGTCCACGCAGTTGCTGTAGGGCAGGCCCCAGGGAGTAGCCATTGCGCTCCACACCCGCCACCTGCCAGCAAAGATCCCGCAAGGCGCTGATCTGGGCCTCCAGGCGCTCTTTTGGGGGCAAGGGCAGCTGGGTTGTGGTGATTGGCTCCTCTGGGTCGGCCGCGGTTGGCCTGCCCGGCGCCAGCTCGATTGTGCGTAGCTGGCGGGCAAACACCAGGCACTCCATCAGGGAGTTGCTGGCTAGCCGGTTGGCCCCGTGCACGCCCGTGCAGGCCACTTCGCCTACGGCATACAGGCCAGGCACGCTGGTGGCGGCTTGTAGATCGGTCCAAATGCCGCCCATCCAGTAGTGGGCGGCCGGGGCCACCGGGATCGCCTCCCGGGTGGGTTCCAGCCCGAGTTCACGGCAACGCCCCAAGATCGTGGGGAACTGGCGCTCCAGGCGCGGCAGTCCCACAGGCCGCAAATCCAGCCACAGATGGTCTACGTCTAGGGCCTGCATCCTTGTGGCCAGGGCGCGACTCACCGCATCCCTTGGGGCGAGATCTGCTCCCGGCAGCTGCGCCACCGGGCTGGCTCCCGACTCTTCCATCAGGCGTGCGCCTTCGCCGCGCACCGCCTCCGAGATCAGGAAGTGGGGTGCACCCGGCAGCATGAGGGCGGTGGGATGAAACTGCACAAACTCCAGATCGCGCAGTTTTGCGCCGGCTTGCCAGGCCATCACTACCCCGTCGCCGCTCGCCAGGCTGGGGTTGGTGGTGTGGGCGAAAAGGTGGCCTCCACCACCTGTGGCTAGGACCACAGCCCGGGCTGTAAGCCAGTGGAGGCGGTTCTCCTCGAGCACCGCCAGGCCCACACAGCGGCCCTGCTCCAACCAGAGTTGCCAGGCCACAACGCCCTTGCGCTGTTCTAGCCGGGGCCGAAGCAGAACCTCCCGTTCCAGGGCTTCCACCAGGGCGCCACCGGTGCGGTCCTGGGCATGCAGCACCCTCCGGTGGCTGTGGGCGGCTTCCAGGGTTGTGCTCAGATTTTTGCCGTCGCGGTCGAAGGCCATGCCCAGCTCCAGCAGGCGCTCTACGCAGCCTGGAGCGTCATGTACCAGTCGCTCCACGGCCGCCAGATCGCACAGTCCAGCCCCTGCCACCAGGGTGTCGTCGATGTGGCTCTGGAAGCTGTCTTTGGGTCTTGTTACTGCTGCTATACCTCCCTGGGCCCAGCGGCTGGCGGATCGGGGTGTGCTGCTGGGATCACTGTCTTTGCTTAGCAACAGCACGTGCAGATGGCTGGGCAGCTCCAGGCAGGCCATGAGCCCGGCTGCTCCACTGCCAACTACCACCACATCCCAGGACTGCTCTGCCATGCCGGCTGAAGACATCCGACAAAGGTCGGCACTAAAAAAGCCGCCGGAAGGCCCCGACGGCTTTCAAGAGAATCGAATTTTAAGCCTCAGCGGTACTGGCCATCGTTGATGCGGTCGTCGCCTTCGTTAAGGGCTATGACTGCATCAGTGACGGTGAAGTTGTCCTTGTACTTGTTGAACAGCTCCTTTTGGCGATCGGTCAGATCGATGTTCAGCACGTCGTCAACGCTGGCATAGGGGCCTCCCAGGACGATTTTGCCGGCCAGGGTCGGATACATGCCTGGGTAATCCTGGAAGCGGCGCACAGAACAGTTGTTTAGGTCCACCTTGCCGGCTCGCTCGGCGATTTTGTCGTCGGCTTGGTTGCGACGATCGGCTGCGTAAGCCGGCGGTGGAATCAGCAACGTGATCAAGAGGCCGGCCAGCACGACCCCACTCATCAGCCAGGCAACCAGCCGTTTCATCACGACACTCCGTTGAACTACGGGAAGGGAGGCGACATCGGTCACCGGGAGTCCAACGTTACAGAGCCATGCCGGAATCTCTACCTGTAACCCTCCAGGATTTGCAGTTCTTCAGATCAGGCCGCTCAGGCTCGGTGCCCCAAGAGAGGCCAGCAGGAAAAGGGCATCTACCGCCAAGGTTGTGGCCAAGGCTGCACTTGTTATGCGTCCCACCTCGCCCAAACCCCAGAGCCAGCGGCAGGCTTGAACCAGCACCGCAGCGCACAGCACAACCAACACCAGGCTTTGGGGTGCGAGCACCTGCTGGGCTGCAGCTTGGAGGAGCAGGGGTGCTTCGGTGCTGGCCGCATTGAGGATCTGGGGCCAGGAGGGCATCAGCCCGGTGCCGGCTATGGCTGCATCAGTGGCTGCCGTACCAAGCAGGGACCCCAAGTAGAAACCGCAGGCACATTTCCAGCGGCTCTGCAGTCCAGTCAGAGCTAGAGGCAGGGCAAAGGCCTCGATGGGCAGGTGCCACACCGGATGGAGCCGGCACCACCCCCAAAACAGGCTGCCTGCCAACCAGCTGCCGCAGAAACCAACAAGCAATTCCCCGGCTCGACTAGCTCGGGGATTGGGGTGCTGACTCAGCGCTAGCGCCAGGCCAAGGAGGGGCACGGTGAACAGAGCCGCACTAAATGGTGCAAGCCGCACCCAAGGGGCCTGCAGGAAAACTGGCAGGGTGACCAAAATCCCGCTGATCAGGCTCAGCCCAGGGTTGCGGCACATCTGCAGCAACTCACGCAGCGAAGGAATGGCTGGAAGGCCTGCCGGGGCTATTGCGCTGGGAGGGGCCCCGACCACCAAAATTGTGAAGAAAGATGCGCAACCTTAAGGGTTCAAGCGGGGAGCCGCGCCATAGGGTCGTTGCAGCTCGTGTTGCCCGCGATGTTGTCCGCTGCCATGCCGAACCTGCCTTTTGCGGTGATCGGTTTCTGGGAAGCCTGCTTTCGATCCCTGGTGTTGGGGGTTTTGCAGGGGCTGACGGAGTTTTTGCCGATCAGCAGCACCGCCCACCTCAAGGTGGTGCCGGTCTTGCTCGGCTGGGGTGACCCGGGGGTGGCGGTCACGGCGGTGATTCAGCTGGGCAGCATCGCGGCGGTGTTGGCTTATTTCCGCTCAGACCTGGCTGAAGTGATCAGGGGCGTGGGCCGGGCCTGCCGTCACGGTCAGTGGGGCGACCCATCCGCTCGCATGGGTGTCGCCATTGCTCTTGGCACCCTGCCAATTGTGTTTGCTGGTCTGGCTTTGAAACTTTGGGTGCCCGATTACGACAACTCGCCGCTGCGCAGCATGGCCTCGATTGCGGTCGTGTCGATCGTGATGGCCCTGTTGCTGGCTCTGGCTGAGCTGGTGGGTAGCCGTCGCCGCGAGCTGGTTGATGTGCAGCCCCGTGATGGCGTCTGGGTCGGCCTGGCTCAAGCCCTGGCTCTAGTGCCAGGCGTTTCCCGCTCGGGGAGCACCCTCACCGCCGCTTTGTTTGACAGCTGGCAGCGACCGGCCGCCGCCCGCTTCTCCTTTTTGTTGGGCATTCCGGCAATCACCCTGGCGGGGCTGGTGTCCCTCAAGGAGGCATTCAGTGCTCCAGCTGGTGGTGGCGCCGTGCCCTTGCTTGTGGGAATCGTTGCCGCTGCGGTGGTGTCCTGGTTGGCGATCGCCTGGTTGCTGCGTTTTCTGCAAACGAACAGCACCTGGGTGTTCGTCGCCTATCGCCTGGTCTTCGGGGTAGGCATATTGATTTGGCTTAGCGCCAGGATGGGAGTCTTAATCCTTAGCAGCTCCTGACGCCGTGTGGAATGAGCCCTCTGCGGGGATTGCCCTAGCTGCCCTCGATAGCATCTCTCCAGGGGCGGTGCGCTTGCCGGCCCCTGCCGTGGTTGCCTCGGTGGAGCCTGGTTCGATCGCTGAGGAGTTGGGCTTCCAGCCGGGCGACCGCCTGCTCAGCATCAATGGCAAGCGTCCACGGGATCTGATCGATGTTCAGATGTTGGTGGGAGAGGAAGAGCTCACCTTGGAAGTTGAAGATCCAGATGGATCCCTGCATACGATTGAGTTGGAGAAGGATCTTGACGAGGGTCTGGGCCTGGGATTCACCGAAGCTCTGTTCGATGGCCTCAAGCAGTGCAACAACGCCTGTCCGTTCTGCTTCATCGACCAGCAGCCACCGGGTCGCCGTAGCAGTCTTTACCTCAAAGATGACGATTACCGGCTCAGTTTTCTTTACGGCTCCTACTTAACACTCACCAATCTCACCGCCGCTGATTGGCAGCGGATCGAGGAACAGCGGCTTTCGCCCTTGTTCGTCTCCGTCCATGCCACCGAGCCTGAGCTGCGCAGCCGTTTGCTAGTTAATCCTCGTGCAGCTCTGCTGCTGGATCAGCTGGGCTGGTTCGCCCAGCGGGATTTGCAGATCCACGCCCAAGTGGTGGTGTGCCCTGGTATCAACGATGGCCCGGCCCTACTGCGCACCTTGCAGGATTTGGCCCAATTTGGCGCTGGCGATTGGCCCGCGGTGCTCTCCGTGGCAGTGGTGCCCGTGGGGCTTACCCGTTTTCGTCCCGATGGGGATGCCCTCGTACCCGTAGATCGCCAGTCTGCCCGCCAGGTAATCGCCTTGGTGGAGCCCTTGCAGCAGGGCTTTCAGCGAGATCTGGGCAGTCGTTTCGTTTGGTTGTCCGATGAGTGGTATTTGATGGCGGGGCTGCCGCTTCCCCCCCGGGCAGATTACGAGGACCTACCCCAGCAGGAAAACGGCGTCGGCAGCATTCGCGCCTTTATCGAGGCGCTTGAGCTCGCTACCCGGAAGCTGCCCAAGGCCCTGGCCAGGCCGCGGCGGCTGAGCTGGGTGGTGGGCCAGCTGGTGGCCGAAGCCCTCGAGCCCGTGGTGGTCAGGCTCAATGCGGTTGAGGGGCTTGACTTGATTTTGCATGGCTTGCCCAGCCCTTACTGGGGTCAGGAGCAGGTGGTTACGGGCCTGCTGACCGGTTCTGATCTGCTTACCGGCTTGGCTGGCTTGGATTTGGGCGAGGCCTTGCTGCTGCCAGCGGTAATGCTGCGCCAGGGCGAACCGGTATTCCTCGACGACCTCAGCCTGGCTGAGGTCGAGGCCCAGCTGCCTGTGCCTGTGCAGCTGCTGAAGGGTGCAGACGACCTTGTGGCCTCATGTTTAGGCAAGTTTCCATTAACTCCTTAAGATATGGGGGATTAGGCTGTTGTTGGCGTGCACAATTTCACTTCCCGCTTAGCTATGCTTTGCCTGCTGGGCACCCCTTTGTTGTCCTTTGCAGCCCAAGCTCAGGACAAGCCGGCGCCTGCTGCTTCCCAGGCGGATTTGACTTTGCCCATGTCTCCACCGTTGCCACTGGCGCCTGAAGCGCTGCGTGGCGACTCGACTACGAAGTTGCGGGGCTATCGGCCACGCCTAAACCCAACCCTCGTGACTCCTGCCGCCACCAAGCTGGCTCCTGGGCTAGAGAATCTGCCCGCACCCGCCTCCTTGGCTCTGCCGGTCAAGCCTGAGCAAGTGCGAATAACAGAGTTGCGCCCCCTTGGTTTAGTTGAAGTAGAGAACCTTGCCGAGGTTAATAACCCCAATCTCAAGGCGATTGCTAGCCAGGTTGATCAGGCGCAGAGTAATCTACGAGCCCAGATCTCTCAGTGGTATCCCAACCTCAACTTGGAGGCAAATTCACTACCCGTTTACAACACCGGTGAGCAGAGCAACACGGTGTTTAACGGTGTTAAGCAGACTCAGGCCATTAACCGTTGGAATTTAGGAGCTCAAATTACGGCCCAGTGGTCACTAATCAATCCTCGTCGGGTGCCGACTATAGCAGCGGCGCGTGATCAATTTGAAAAGGCCAAGTTCCAATACGTCATTGCTCTACGGGATCTGCGATTGCAGGCAGCGTCTTCATATTTTGATCTCCAGCAATCTGATGACCAAGTCCGTATTGGTCAGGAATCCGTACGCGCTTCTTTAGTTAGCTTGAGAGACTCCAAGGCAAGATTTCAGGCTGGTGTGGCTACAAAGCTAGAGGTGCTTGAAGCTGAAACCCAGCTTTCCCGTGATCAGCAGCTCTTGACCAACTCTCTAGCTGCCCAAGCAATCGCTCGCCGCACCTTGGCAGCTCTTTTGGATTTACCCCAAAATGTAACCCCAACCGCTAAGGATCCGGCAAGGGTCTTTGGCATTTGGCAGCCCTCGTTGCAGGAAAGCATTGTTGCGGCTTATACATTCCGTGAAGAGCTGGATCAGGCTTTGCTGGATATCTCAATCGCTAACAGCCAGGCAAATGCAGCATTGGGTGATGTTCAACCCTTCCTAAACATATTTGCTGCGTTTTCAGGCAGCGTTTTTGACGGCCAAGATCCTCAAGTTCTAAACGACCCCGCAGGCGATGGAACGGAATACAACACTGCTATTGGCCTCAACCTGCGCTGGCGCCTCTTTGACGGTGGAGCTGCTGCGGCCCAATCACGGCAAAATAAGCAGCTTGCCCAAGAAAATACTTTTCGCTTCGCCCAGCGACGAGATGGCATTCGCCAGGAGGTTGAAACAAGTTTCTATGAACTCGAGAAAAACAACCGCAACATTGTGACTACCTCTAGGGAGGTGATTTCGGCGCGCGAATCCCTGCGGCTAGCTCGTCTTCGCTTCCAGGCTGGTGTGACAACCCAGCGAGAGGTGGTGGACAACCAGCGAGATCTCACTCAGGCAGAGGTGCGCTATTCCGGTTCAATCACTGACTACAACAAGCGTCTTGCCGAGCTGCGTCGCCGAACTGGCCTAGATCAAGTGGCTGGTTGCACGCCCCAGTCCCTACCGGCAGTCAAGCCTGCCGGCGCCTCAGATGTTCCCGTCGAACCCACACCCCTAATCCCTGCCTGTCAGGCAGCTGCCCAGGGAGCAGTCTGACGACGTGATGGCGTCGTCCGTTGAGCAACAGCCTTCACTTGGGCTGCCCAACACCCTGCGATTGGGTTTGTTCCAGGGTTGTTTGGGCTGCCTAGCCGTCATCTTCGCGGGCCTGCTCAACAGGGTCATGCTCAGCGAGCTTGAATTCCCCGGCCTACTTGTTGGTGGGGCGCTGGCATTTGAACAGTTTGTTGCTCCCTCCAGGGTGTTGTTCGGCCAAATTTCAGATGCCCACCCCTGGGCGGGGCGTCACCGGCTTCCATATATATGGCTGGGTACTGCCCTGTTTTGTGGCTTGGCGGTGCTGTCCGTTCCCCTGATCTTTCATGTGGGTCGCTTGCTTGAAGCTGCTTCCCAGCCTGAACTGGCATTGGGAATCGCGGCGCTTTGCGGGCTGTTTGCTCTTTATGGCCTGGCGATTTCCCTCGCCACCACCCCCTATCTCGCCCTCGTAATTGATCGCACCAGCGAGGCTGAGCGGCCCCGGGCGGTGGGCTTGATTTGGTGTCTGCTCACTGTGGGCATTGTGATTGGGGCAATCTCGATCAATCTGAGCTTGCGCAGTCTTGATGGCATCACCGATCCTGCCCTTTTGGAGCCTGTATTGCTTGGCTTCATGGGCCGGGTGGCCGCAGTGGTGCTTGTGCTCACGGTTGTTGCCACCGTTGGGCTCGAACCCAGCAACAAGCAACTTGACTTGGCTGCGGGCGGGCAGCGCCGGGAGGATTCCATCACCCTCGCCCAGGCCTGGGCACTTGTCAGCTCAAGCCGTCAGGTCCTGGTTTTTTTCTCCTTTCTTGTGCTGTTCACCCTTGGTTTGTTCCTACAGGACCCCATTCTTGAGAGCTACGCAGCAGACGTGTTTGGCATGCCGATTGCAGCCACGGCATCCCTGAACGCCATCTGGGGTATGGGAACTTTGACGGGCTTGTTGCTTGCTGGGCTGTGGATCGTGCCCAAGCTCGGCAAGTTGGCAACTGCGCGACTGGGTTGCCAGCTGATCTTGGTCAGCCTGGTTTGTTTGGCATTAGCTGGTTTGGAGCCCCGTGTGCCGGTGCTGCAGGTAGTCATGCTCCTGTTTGGCTTGGCGGCGGGCATTGGTACCAACAGCGCCCTGGTGCTGATGCTTGACCTCACCTTGCCGGAGGCTGCGGGAACCTTTGTAGGGGTCTGGGGTCTGGCCCAGGCCTTATCGAGGGCCTTAGGGAAACTGCTCGGTGGTGGACTGCTTGATCTAGCCCGTTCTCTCCAGCAGGCTTTCGAGCTTGCCCCGTCTGTTTATTTCCCCTATGCGCTGGTTTTAATTGTGGAGGTGCTGGTTGCTTTTGGTGCCCTGCTGTTGCTGAGGCGCGTCAACCTGCGCCAATTCAGGGAGGATACGGGTCGCAGCCTCAGCAAGGTGCTGGCCCTAGAGCTCGGATGAACCCAGAACCCCCAGTGCTTTCCCCCCCAGATCTCAATCCAGGCCTGGTTGAGCTGATTGATCTTGTGGCTGACCGGCAGCGGGCTGATTTCGGTCATATGGCCTCCGATCTCAAATCAGACGGCAGCCTGATCACGGCCTGTGACCGCTGGAGTGATGCCACCCTGGTTGAAGGATTGGCTCGCTTGTTTCCCGGTGAAGGTGTGCTGAGCGAGGAAGGCGACAAAACAGTGCCTAAGACCTCTGCTTATTGGGTGGTTGATCCCCTGGATGGCACCACTAATTTTGCGGCTGGGATTCCCTACTGGGCCATTTCCATAGCGCGTTTTGAGGCTGGTCGTCCCGTGCTTGCCGTGCTGGATGTGCCACCACTGCGGCAGCGGATCGTGGCGATTCGCGGTCAGGGTGCCTGGCGCAATGGTCGCCTCCTGCTGGCTCCCTCCGGGCAGAGCCACCCAGCTGGCTGCGCTTCCTTGTGTAGCCGTTCGATAGGAGTGCTGCAAAAGCTGCCCAATCAACGCTTCCCTGGGAAAATCCGTTTGCTTGGGGTGGCAAGCCTCAATCTTGTCAGTGTGGCGATGGGGCAAACCATCTCAGCCCTTGAGGCCACTCCCAAAATCTGGGATCTGGCAGCAGCCTGGTTGGTGCTCAGCGAGTTGGACTGCCCGATCCGTTGGTTGGTGCGATCACCGGAATCGATCGATGCTGGTTCCGATCTGTCTGCAGCCGATTTCCCTGTGCTGGCGGCCGATCGGCCGGAAACCTTGGCCCGCTTCATGCCCTGGGCCGATGCGCTGGTGGCCTGATCCTTGCCAGAAGGGGGTAAGAGGTGATATGTTTTTGGACTGCGCGCAAGGGGGAAGATCCCGAAGCGAGCAGGCTTACGACGAAGAAGGCGAGAGCCGACGGTGTTGTAAGTTTTCTGAGTCGCTGAGAGGCGACGTTCCGCCGAGAACTCCCGAGAGGGGGAGGAAGCGGAAGCACCTGGACAACTAAAAAGTTTAGGAACTGACGCTTTCACTGCGTCACGGATCAAAGGAGCCTGCGCCACCTGAGAGGGAGGGTGTTGGAGCTTTGGTTTAATTAGCTGAGAGATCAGCTAGTGACGGAAATAGCAGTGAAGGTGTGAGGTCCCGTCAAAAAAGAACAAGCGTGACGCGCCTGTTGGTTGGTTTTTGTTGCCTTCTCACGAGGGAACAGGAGCTGGTGTGCCGATGGGAGAGGCGAGCGCGACCGGATCTGGGATTCGGGAAAGTCAAGAGGAAAGAAATTTCTGAATGCACTCTTTGAAACCTTCTGTCAGAGGAAGGGGCTCCAACTGTGAGACCTGCGCCAGTGGGTCAAAGCGGGTGAGAAGCAATTCAGGTTGAGGCGAAAGCCGATAGGACGTGAACTACAACGGAGAGTTTGATCCTGGCTCAGGATGAACGCTGGCGGCGTGCTTAACACATGCAAGTCGAACGAACCTTCGGGTTAGTGGCGGACGGGTGAGTAACGCGTGAGAATCTGCCCTCAGGAGGG
>NZ_JAGQBS010000019.1:0-30895 GCF_024345755.1 Cyanobium sp. L1E-Cus
GTGCGCTTTTTGGCTGTTGTTTGCTCGTAATCAGCAAACCCGAGCTGCTTGCCGCCCATCACCCCAGTCCCGGCCTTGGTATGCGCACCTATTCTCGCGTGGATGCCCTGCGTTTTCCAGAGTCTCCTTAGCCTTTCTTAAAAGACGTACCGCGCTCAGCGCCGAACTTGGCGTCGTCTTGGCTGCTTAAATATTGGTATTTAGTGCCCCTAAACCCAGTTCGCATGTAACTATATTTCAATTTCATCCCCCCCTTTCTTTCAAAGGGTGCAATGCTTAAATTGCTTAGAGGTGAGGTGGTTGAGCGTATAGCTCCTGCTCGCCTAAGCTTTAACGGAATTGTTGTACCTAGACTTTGTCAATAATTGCTATACCAGCCTCTGCCTCCTGGCTTGACTCCTCCATCCGCAACCGTGCAGGAATCTGTACAAGTTGTATAGATTCAGGGAGACGTCCAAATTGTCATGGCTTCCCCCTGAGCCGCCAGAAACACCAGCCGGAACAACCCACTCAGCCTCCTACCGCCAACAAGGCTCCACACGCAAAAAGCTCCGCATGAGCTGCAGCCCCTTGACAGCTGGTCAGACTGATTCAGGTCAAGGACAAATGCGCCAAGGGCATGTCAACAGTTCTACGCAGCGGGCCCTATCGCTTTTATTTCTATAGCCACGAGCCCAACGAACCGCCTCACATTCATGTCGACCGCGATGAATCGTCCTGCAAAATCTGGCTATCGCCAGTGGCCATGAGCAGCAATCTGGGCTTCAGTGCTCGAGAGCTCCGCGAGATCGAGCGGCTTGTCCAGCTCAACGGCGATACGCTGCTTAAGGCATGGCGAGAGTTCCATGGTTAATCCTGGCGAACGCATCACCAACGTGCACTGCACAGACGACGCGCTGGTCGTCTCGCTGGCCGACGGTCGCACGATTTCCGCCCCCCTGGCCTGGTATCCGCGCCTGCTTCACGCCACACCAGTCGAGCGTGAGGACTGGCAAATTGCCGGCGTTGGCTTCGGCATCCACTGGCCCAGCCTTGATGAAGATCTGAGCGTGGCAGGACTGCTTCGCGGAGCTCCGGCGCCACGGCAGGCAATATCTATCGCTTGAGGCACAACCCCGCTGCGGCCCCCTCTGGCTGGCCGCCAACGCCTGAACCCAAACCAGCCGAGACAGCCACCGCTATTTTGGTCATCTAACCAACCCTCCACAAGATGCGCAGTCTCAACGTGGCGCAGGCCAAAGCCCAGCTTTCGGCCCTCTTGGTTGCCGTGGAATCAGGTGAAGACGTGGAGATCACCCGGGCGGCCGAGCAGCCTGCGGTGGGCTTTGATCTGGAAACTTTTTTGGCTGCCACCAGGGCCCAACCCCTGCACAAAGGAATTGATATCGCCAGCATGCGGGAGGGGGCTCGCTATTGAGGCGCCTTTACCTCGACACCTCCCTGTTGGTGGCGGCTCTGGTGCACGAATCAGCCCTGGCTTTGCAGGTGCGCCGTAGAAGCGTCACCCCAATCTGGTGTCTCCAACCAAGGAACTCCTAAGCCACTGACCTGAACGCCTCATTCGCTAACGCCTAGTTCCCCCCTCTCATTTGCATGTGTGCAGAAGTCTGTACAGGCTGTACAGATTCAGCGAGGCACCCAAATTGTTATGGCGGTGACTCCCCCCCTGGGCCGCCAGGCGCCTCAGCCCGAACAAACCACTCAGCCGCCAGCCGCCAACAAGGCCCTACGCCCACCAAGCCCTGCACGAGCTGCAGCCAGTGAATACCGACCGCTGGTACTACCGCGTTTTCCAGAGCGCCCCGGATTTAATCCGCTCGCTCCTCCCAGGCTCAGCCGCCGGCGCCAACACGCTGGGCCACGACCCAGATGCCCCCGGCGATCAGCTCTACCGCTTTCAAGCCCTCGAGATCAAGGAGCTGAGCCACCGCCTCGATGGCGTGCTCTGGCCGAGGGAAACCACCGGCTGCGTCGAAACCGGCAGCCCGGAGTTTCCGGTGGTGCTGTTGGAAGTGCAGATGCACCCAGATCCAGGCTTTCACCACCGCCTAGCGGCGCAGACCTATCGGTTTCTGCAGCAGCACCCCCAGGTGGAGCATTGGGCTGTGCTGGTGATCACGCCCCATAACCGCCTCAAGCTTGGCCCAACCCAGGCGCTGCAGGTGTTTTTGGATCAACAGGTGGTGTGGCTCAGCCTTGAGGAGCTGAGCCAGCAGCCGAATCTGGATCCACTGCTGAATCTGCTCACCTTGCCGGTGCGGCCCTGATCTAAAAACAGTTGTGCTGCCTATGCTGGTGCAACGGTTTCCCCAGCTAACAGAGGCGCAAATCATGGTGATTGCCGGTATCCCCCGAGAAGAGATCCGCCACACCCGGGCGGTACAGGATTGGCTGGCAGAAGGCCGCCAAGAAGGCCGCCAGGAGGGCGAAGCCCGAGAAGCCGCCAAGATGACCCTCCGCCTCCTCAACCGCCGCTGCGGCCCCCTCAGCGAAGCCACCACCGCCCAGATCCAGGCCCTGCCCCTGGAGCAGCTGGAAGCCCTAGCCGATGCCCTGCTCGACTTCCAGGGCCCAGCCGATCTGGCCGCCTGGCTAGCTGCTAACGCCTAGTCCCCCCCCTCTCATTTGCAAGTGCTCAGGATTCTGTACAGCCTGTACGGAATCGTGCACGCCATGGCTTGCTTGCCGCCTGCGGTGGGTGCCCATCCGAGCGGCCGCATCGGCGAGGATCCCAGCGGGATTCCCAACAACCTGTTTCCCATCCTGAGCCAAGTGGTGCTGCCGTTTCTGGCGGTGCTGAGCGATCCGGAGCGGCTGTGGCAGCAACCGCTGGTGCAGGCGCTGGCGGCCCGGGTGGGGTTCACGGAGGCGGTGGCTTCCCCCTGAGCCGCCAGGCGTCCCAGCCCGAACGAACCATTCAGCCGCTTACTGTGCGCAAAGGACCATTTACAACAAGCTCCTCACGGGTTTCAGCCCGTATCCCATCAAGCCCATCCAACCAAGATGACGATTCTCGTCACCGGCGGCGCCGGCTATCTGCCGCTGGTGCTCGACAACCTCAAGATCCATACCAATGTGATCGAAGCGGCCTGGCGATCGTGGTAGGGCGCCTGTTGTTTCTGGGCACCAGCTGCATCTAACCCAAGTTTGCCGAGCAGCCGATCCGCGAGAAATCCATGCTCACTGGGCCCGTAGAGCCCACCATCAGCCACGTGGTTTCGGCCCTGATCCGCCGCTTCCATGAGGTCGCCGAAACCTAGGCCAGGGCCAGGGCGAAGGCAGAAAAACCCTGATCTATGGGGCAGGAGAAGCAGGTCTGAGGCTGCTGGAGAGCCTGCGCTTTGATCTGCGTTTTTCGATTGTGGGCCTGCTGGATGATGCCCCCCAGCTCTGGGGGCGCCAGGTGCTGCTGGCCATGCCTTCCACGCCGCTGTCGCGGCGCAGCCAATTGGTGCGGCAGCTCAAGGCCATGGGCCTGGAGGTGATTGCGATGCCCTCATTAGCCCAGATCGCCTCAGGCGAGAGCTCCGTGAGTGAGCTGCGGTCGGTGGCGATTGAAGAGCTCTTGGGCCGCGAACCCTCTGAGCCGATCCCCGAGCTGTTGCAGGCGGCGGTGCAGGGGGAATCGGTGCTGGTGACTGGTGCGGGCGGATCGATTGGATCTGCCCTGTGCCGCCGGGTGCTGAGCCAGCGGCCCAAGGTTTTGGTGCTGCTGGAGCGTAATGAATATGCCCTCTATGCCATCCACCAAGAGCCCCATGGCAAGGCCTGGGCAGAGGGCATCGAGCTGGTGCCGGTGCTCGCCGCTGTGGCCGATCGGCCGCGGATGGAGATGCTGCTGCGCCGCCATGGCATCACGGTGATGCTGCACGCTGCGGCCTACAAGCATGTGCCCTTGGTGGAGGTCAACGTTTGCGCAGGGCTGGCCAACAACATCTTTGGCACCCGCTCTGCCCTCGATGCGGCCATTGCCTGCGGCCTGAAGCGCTTCACCTTGATTTCTATGGATAAGGCGGTGCGCCCCACCAATGTGATGGGGGCCAGCAAGCGGGTGTGTGAACTGCTGGTGCAGGATGCGGCGGCCCGGGTGGCGGCACAAGGCAGCGGCCCGATCTGCTCGATGGTGCGCTTTGGCAATATGTTGGGCTCTTCTGGCTCGGTGGTGCCCCTATTCCGTGAGCAAATTGCCATTGACGGCCCGGTCACGGTGACCCACCCGGAGATCACCCGCTATTTCATGACCATTCCAGAAGCAGCCCAGCTCGTGCTGCAGGCCACGGGGATGGCCAGAGGGGGCGAAGTGTTTGTGCTGTATGTGGGCGAACCGGTGAAGTTGGTAGATCTGGCCCGGCAGATGGTGGAGCTTTCGGGCTTCACAGTGCGCGATAGCAAGAACCCCGATGGGGATATCGCCATCACCTTTACGGGCCTTAGGCCTGGGGAAAAGCTCTATGAAGAGCTTTTACTCTCTGATAGCGATCAGTCCACGGGGCATCCCCTGATTCGTAAGGCTCAAGAACTGGGATTGGGTTCCGATGAGCTGACTGAACTTTTGGATCGTTTAGATCAAGCCTTGGCTGATTGGGATCGGCAGGAAGCTGTGGGGATTTTGCAGAGGTTGGTCAAGGAGTACCAAGCCAGCGCTGGGTCCCCTTGTTCAGCAGCAGTTAGCCCTTGTGGCCAGAACCAGCGTTCAGCTCAACAGACCAGCGAGCAAAGCGGGCAACTTTGATGACAGCCGAATTGGCATGCTGCAGGTCAAAATTCTCAAAGCCAGGAACCAGCTCCCTCGGTTGTGCCAGGTCGCCTCTGCACCGATGCCTACCTTCCCTGGCGATCGCCAATGGCTGGCGCCGGGTGAGGTTGGCGCTGAGATGACTACCCGCATGAGCCCTCCGAGCACTGTCCAGGCTTCCGTACGGTCTGTACGGAACCTCTAAGGGGTTTTCGAGCGACATAACTTCGCCACCGCCACCACCGTTTCCACCTAAAGCCCCTTCGTCCAGCCGATGACCTCCAGCCCCACCGCAGCCAAAACCGCCCTGATCACCGGCATCACCGGCCAAGACAGCAGCTATCTGGCGGGATTGCTGCTGGTCAAGGGCTGAGTGGTGGATGTGATCAAACGGAGCGCCAGCAGCTTCAACACCAGCCGCATCGTTCATCTCTACCAAGATCCACACGAGAGCGCCCCGCGGCTGGTGTTTGACGAGTCCACCATCGCCTTGGATGCCGCCACGGAATAGCCTTTGATGGATGCTATCGAAATCCTCATCTAACAGCTTGCGATCTTAATGGTTGCTCACATGCTCACCACCCTTGAACATTATGGTCGCGTGACCATAATGTTCAAGGGTTGCTTGGTGTCTAATGACCCACAACAGGCTGTACTGGCTGCCAACTGATCATCTACTGCAATCGATCGACATTCATGGTTTTCAATTCAAGCTCAAGGATCCTGATCACCGGTGGTACGGGAAGCTTCGGCAAGGCCTTCATTGCTGAAATATTTAACAGAATCCCTGCCGTGGAGCGGCTTGTAATCTACAGCCGTGATGAGCTCAAGCAGTGGGAGCTTCAACAGCACTATCCTGAAAGTCAGTTTCCACAGCTACGCTTCTTCATCGGTGACGTGCGCGATCGCGACAGGCTCCGGCGTGCACTGGAGGGCATCGACACCGTTGTGCACGCTGCGGCTCTCAAGCAGGTCCCGGCAGCGGAGTACAACCCGATGGAGTTCATCAACACAAATGTGCTCGGCGCTGAAAATGTGGTGCAGGCGTGCCTCGATACAGAAGTGAAACGGGTCGTGGCCCTCAGCACGGACAAAGCCGCCGCACCAATTAACCTTTATGGTGCTACCAAACTCTGCTCCGACAAGCTGTTCATCGCCGCCAACAACATCAAGGGGGTCCGCGATCTGAGTTTTTCGGTGGTGCGGTATGGTAATGTGATGGGATCGCGTGGATCAGTCATTCCCTTTTTTCTGGAGAAGGCCAAAACGGGTTTGTTGCCGATCACGGATCCATCAATGACGCGCTTCAATATCACGTTGAGCGAGGGTGTGGCGATGGTGTTGTGGGCACTGGAGAACGCCTTGGGCGGCGAGTTGTTTGTCCCCAAGATTCCCAGCTACCGCATTACTGATGTAGCCGAGGCCATCGGGCCTAGCTGCGAGAAGCCGATCACCGGTATCCGGCCGGGTGAGAAGATTCACGAGGAGATGATCACTTCGTCTGACAGCTTCACCACGATCGACCTGGGTGAGTATTACGCGATCCTGCCCAGTGATGGTCGCGTGCAGCGTCTCTATAAGGATGCTGACATCAGCAGTGCCGTCGTGCCGTCTGGCTTCGCCTACAACTCCGGCAGCAATCCAGAGTTTCTGTCGGTGGAGCAGCTGCGCAGCCTCATTCGTGAGCACGTGGATTCCGCGTTCCAACCGTTCTGAGCGTCCTGCTGTGCCTGCCTTTATTCCCTACGGCCGCCAGACAATCACCGAGGCCGACATTGAGGCCGTCGTGCAGGTGCTGCGCGGCCCGTTCCTGACGCAGGGCCCCGCTGTACCCAGCTTCGAGCAGGCCGTGGCACAGCGTGTTCAGGCCGATCATGCGGTGGCCGTTAACAGCGCCACCAGCGCCCTGCACATCGCCTGCTTGGCCCTCGACCTGGGCCCAGGCGATCGCCTCTGGACCACCCCGATCACCTTCGTGGCGTCGGCGAACTGCGGCCGCTACTGCGGTGCGGAAGTCGACTTTATTGATATTGATCCGGCTACTGGCCTCATCAGCCTCCATGCCCTGGAGCAGAAGCTGGAGCAGGCCGCCCGCGAGGGCAGGCTGCCCAAAGTGCTGGTGCCCGTTCACCTCTGCGGCACCAGCTGTGCGATGGAGCCGATCGCGGCTCTTGCGCGCCAGTACGGGGTTGCGGTCGTCGAGGATGCCAGTCACGCCATCGGTGGCCACTATCAAGGCCTTCCCGTCGGCGACTGCCGTCACAGCGACATCACGGTGTTCAGCTTCCACCCTGTGAAGATCATCACCACCGGCGAAGGCGGCCTGGCTACCACCAATGATCCTCAGTTGGCCCAGCGCATGGCGGATCTGCGCAGCCATGGGATCACCAAAGAGGAATCCCGCTTTGAGCGGCCGGCCCCTGGGCCTTGGAGCTACGAGCAGCAGGAGCTCGGCTTCAACTACCGCATGACCGATCTGCAGGCGGCCCTTGGCATCAGCCAGTTGCAGCGCCTTGAGCTGGTTGTGACGGAACGGAAAAGGCTTCTGGAGCAGTACCGCCAGCTCCTTACAGGCCTCCCCCTCCGGCTGCTGGAGATCCCCAAAGATGTGAGTTCTGCGCTGCATCTCGCTGTGATCCGCCTGGAGGACCCCAGCCGTGCCCATCACCGGCAGGTTTTTCAAGGCCTCCGGGCTGCCGGCATTGGTGTGCAGCTCCACTACAGCCCGGTGCATCTGCAGCCCTATTACCGGAGGCTCGGCTTCCAGGAGGGTGATTTCCCGGAAGCTGAGGCCTATGCCACCAATGCCATCAGCCTGCCCCTCTATCCCGGTCTGAGCGGACCGGAGCAGCAGCGTGTGGCGGCTGCCCTGGCCTCCCTGATGGCTGCATGACCCCACAGCTCTGCCTGGGCACCGCCCAGTTCGGCCTGGCCTATGGCATCACCAACGCCGCGGGCCAGGTATCGGAATCCGAGGTGGCGCAACTTTTGCAGGATGCCACCAGTGGCATCCGCTGGCTCGACACGGCACAGGCCTATGGCAACGCTGAAGCAGTCCTCGGACGCAACATGCCGGTTGGCCATAGCTTTCAGCTAATCAGCAAATTGCCGGCACAACCGCAGCAGAGCTTCACCGCAGCGGATCAGACCCTCTGGGAGCAGGCGTTTGATGCTTCCTGTCAACGACTCGGTCTTAGGCGCCTCGATGCATTGCTGCTGCATGCGCCGAGCGATCTGAGTAAGCCTGGCGGTGAGTGGTTGCAGGAGTGGTTGATTGGCCTGCGGGATCGCGGTCTGGTGCAGCGGCTGGGCGTGTCGATTTACGGCGCCTCAGATCTTGATGGTGTGGATCCGGCCCTGCTTGATCTGGTTCAGGTGCCTCTCTCCCTCTACGACCAGCGTTTGCTCCAGGACGGCACGCTGGCTCGGCTGCGCGCCAGGGGCACGGCCGTTCACGCCCGCAGTCTTTATCTGCAGGGCCTCTTGCTCACCCCGGCTGAGCGCTGGCCCAGCTGGGTCGGGCCTGAGGTGCGGCGTCACCATCATCGGCTCGAGGCTCTGGCCCTGGAGCGGGGCTGTCAGATCATTGAGTTGGCCCTGGGTTTCGCCCAAATGCAGGCGGACCTCGAGGCTGTAGTGATCGGCCTATGCAGCTGCCGGGAGCTGGCCGAGCTACAGCAGGCCTGGGCGGCGTTCCCTCCCTGGCAGCAGGGTGAATGGCACACCTGGGCTCTGCAGGATCCCGGTATTCTCGATCCACGCCGCTGGCCTAGCTGATTATGAGTTCTCCATTCTCCGCCTCCCTCAAGCGCTGCAGCCGTTGCCTGCTGCCCGAAACCCACGAAACGCTCGTGCTGGATGCGCAGGGTGTCTGCAACGTCTGTCGCGCGCAGGATGTGAAGGCCGAGATCAACTGGCAGGACCGCCTCGAGCAGCTAGATGCCTTGGTGGCGGAGTATCGTGGCCGGTATCGCTACGACTGCCTGGTTCCGTTCAGCGGCGGCAAGGACAGCACCTGGACGCTTTACTACCTCATGCAGCGCTACCCAGGCATCAAGCCCCTGGTGGTGCGGTTCAATCATGGTTTTCTGAGACCCAATCTGAGAGCTAACTGCGATCGCGTCTTCCGAAAACTGGGTGTGGATGTGCACGATTTCACCCCCAGCTGGAAGGTGGTGCAGCGGCTGATGCTGCAGGCCTTTCTTGAGAAGGGTGACTTCTGCTGGCACTGCCATACCGGCATCTTTGCCTATCCGATGCAGGTGGCCCTGAAGGAACAGGTGCCCCTGATCTTCTGGGGTGAGCCCTCTGCTGAATACACCGCTTACTACAGCTATGACCAGCCGGAGCAGGTAGACGAGGAGCGCTTCAATCGCTATGTAAATCTCGGCATCTCCGCCGAAGATATGCTCATTCGCCTAGACGGCTTTCTTGATGAGCGCGATCTAGAGCCATTCCGCTACCCAGCCCTCAAAGATCTGAGAACATTGGGTTATCGATCCGTTTGCCTTGGTAGTTACATCCCCTGGGATGTAAAAATGCAGGTGGCCAAGATAAGGTCTGAGCTTGGCTGGCAGGGCGATGCAGTGGAGAACGTGCCGGAAGAATTCAATTACGAGAAGATTGAATGTTGGATGCAGGGCGTGCGTGATTATATCAAATACATCAAGCGTGGTTATACTCGGCCCACCCACTTGGCGGCCATTGATTTGCGCAACAAGCGCATCTCCCAAGAGGAAGCCCAAGCGATGATCAAGCAGTTTGAGGGTCGCCGCCCGCCCAGCCTTGATCTGTTCCTGGAGTATGTGGGGCTGGAGGAAGCGGAGTTCTATGCCATCGCGACAGGGCATCAGGTGTCCCCTTGGCAGTTCGATGCCGCAGCGATTCGACCCGGTGACACCACGTCCGATTTCGGCCAGTGGCTGCGCGGTGATGGCCTCGATCCCGCTGATGCCGAGGATCAGGTGGGCCGCTGGGCTGAAACCTGTGCCAGCTGTGGTTCCTCCAGCGGTTGCGGTGTGGCATGAGCCGCCCCCGTGTGCTGGTGATCGATGCCGGCCTCGGCAACATCGGTTCGGTTGTGGCCTCGCTTCAACGGCAGGACTGTGATCTAGAGCGGGCGCAGCTGCCACCCTCAGCCGCGTCTGCCTTCACCCATGCGGTTCTACCCGGGGTGGGTGCTTTCACCACTGGCATGCAGGCCTTGCGGGCCTCCGGATGGGATGGCTGGATTCAGGAGCAGTGGTGCCAGGCCGGCCGGCCTCTGCTTGGGATCTGTCTTGGTATGCAGTTGCTGGCCAGTCAGGGCTTTGAAGGGTCGGCTGCCGATGGGGTAGTGCAGGGTCTGGATCTGATTCCCGGCCAGGTGCAACGCCTGGCCGTGGGCCCGGGCCTTGTGCTTCCGCATGTGGGCTGGAATGCGCTGCACTGGCACGCCCATGCCGGAGCTCTGGCGGACGGTTTGCCGGACGGTGGCGATCTGTATTTCGTGCACAGCTACGCCTTTCAGCCGCTCGACCCCGCTCACTCCCTGGCGATGTCGGATTACGGACAGCCTTTCACCGCGGTGGTGGGTAAAGGCGCCTGCTACGGCGTTCAGTTCCACCCGGAAAAAAGCCAGCGGCTCGGGCGTCGCCTCCTTGAGAACTTTCTGGCGCTGACGCCATGCTGAAGCGCCGTCTGATTCCCAAGCTGCAGCTGGGATTGCGCCAGAGATTTCGCGGTGCTCAACCGGTGCTGGTGATAACCCGCCAGTTCGGCAGCCGCCGTGCCATCGGTGATCCCCTTTCCCAGGCCAAGATCTATGAGGCACAGCTGGCCGATGAGCTGATCCTGGTGGATCTCGAGCGCAGTCCGGAGAGTTGGCCTGTGCTTTTGAGCACCGTGGAAGCCGTGGCA
Organism: Cyanobium sp. L1E-Cus; assembly: GCF_024345755.1. Classification (NCBI taxonomy): domain Bacteria; kingdom Bacillati; phylum Cyanobacteriota; class Cyanophyceae; order Synechococcales; family Prochlorococcaceae; genus Cyanobium; species Cyanobium sp. L1E-Cus. The sequence continues at coordinate 10,634 of NZ_JAGQBS010000019.1, forward strand.
GATGCCCTAGCCACGCCGTTGGCCGTGGGTGGTGGCCTGCATAGCTTTGAGCAGGTGCAGGCCCTGCTGGATAGGGGTGCGGACAAGGTGGTGCTCAACAGTGCAGCACTTGACCAGCCGGACTTGATCGACAAGGTTGCGGGTGCCTATGGCGCCCAGTGCGTGGTGCTCAGCCTGGACGCCAGATCTCTCACCGGAGGCGGCTGGCGGGTCTGGTCAGCTGGCGGTCAGACGGATACGGGTCGCGACGCCCTGCAGTGGGCCAGCGAGGCGGTGCAGCGAGGTGCCGGCGAGGTGCTGGCCACGGCGATCGAGCGCGATGGCACTGGAGAAGGCCTGGATCTGGCGCTCACCGCCGCCATGGCGTCAACGCTCGCCGTACCGCTGATCGCCTCCGGTGGCTGCGGGCTGGCGCAGCATTTCGTGGAGGGCTACGAGGCCGGCGCCGCCGCGGTGGCCGCTGGAACCTTCTTTTGCCAGCGGGACCAAAACCCGATGCAGTGCCGGTCCCACATCCGTAATGCCGGCCTGGCGATCCGCCTCGAGGTCTGACCGATGCTCAATTCCTCTCGCCTGTGTCTGCGTGCCCTCGAGCCTTCGGATCTCAACGCCACCTATCTGGGCTGGCTGAACGACCCCGAGGTGAATCGCTATCTGGAAACCCGCTTCCTGCCGCAGACGCAGGAAGCACTGCAGGGCTACTGGCAGGCCCATCGCGATGATCCGGCCAGCCCCTGGTTCGCCATCTGCCTCGTTGGCGATGGTCGCCATATCGGCAACATCAAGCTCGGCCCGATTCAGTGGCTGCACCGCCGTGCCGACCTCAGCCTGTTCATCGGCGACCGGAGCTGCTGGGGCCAGGGCTATGCCAGTGAAGCCATCGCGCTGGTGCGCGACTGGGGCTTTCGCGAGCTGGATCTGCAGAAACTCAATGCCGGCATTTATGCCGGAAACATCGGCAGTCGCCGCGCCTTCGAGAAGTGCGGCTTTGAGCTGGAAGGCACGCTGCGGCTGGAGGTGGTGAGTGGCGGCCAGCGCCTGGATGTCTGGCGCCTCGGCCTGCCGCGCAGCCACTGGAGGCCAGCCCCATGACCACTCTTGCCATTGTTCAGGCCCGCAGCTCTTCCTCCCGCCTGCCGGGCAAGGTGCTGCTGCCGATCGGCGCCAAGCCGATGATCCTGCATCAGCTGGAGCGCCTGCGCCGCTGTCGGCGGCTCGATCGCCTGGTGCTCGCCACTTCGGATCACAGCTCCGACGACACCTTGGCGGATGTGGTGAGTACGGCTGGCTTCTCGGTGTTCCGTGGTGACCTTCAAGACGTGCTTGAGCGCTTCCGGGCTTGTGCAGCCCTGGAGCAGGCCTCCACCGTGGTGCGCCTCACTGGTGATTGTCCGCTGAGTGATCCCGCGCTGATCGATGAGCTGGTGGAGGCCTTCGCCGAAGGCGATTGGGACTACCTGGCCAACTGCGTGGATGAGCAGCAGCTGAGTGTGCCGGACGGTTTCGATGCCGAAGTGTTCCGCGCCGAGATGCTGGAGCGCGCCGCCAGCGCTGCGCAGCTGCCCTCCGAGCGGGAGCATGTGACGCCCTGGTTCCGCAGTTCCGGCGCTGGCCTGCGCTGGGGGCATTTCCGCCATCAGCCGGTGCGCCCCTACTACCGCGTCACTGTGGATGATCCGGCGGATCTGCAGGTGGTGCGCGCGATTGTGGCGGCGCTGGAGCCGCAGGATCCGGCATTCGGAGTGGATGCGGTGGTGACCTATCTGGACCAGCACCCCGAGCTGGCCGCTCGAAACCTCGCCACGATGCGCAATGAGGGATTCATGAAGTCTCTGGCCGAGGATTCCGCTCAGGTGCAGCCGTTGGTGATGAGTGAGGGACAGGGACAGGAGTTGTGGCGCCGCGCCAAGCGGGTGATTCCCGGCGGCAACATGCTGCTCTCCAAGCGGGCGGAGATGTTCCTGCCGGAGCAGTGGCCGGCCTACTTCTCCCGGGCCAAGGGCTGCCGCGTCTGGGACCTCGATGGCCGCGAGCTGATCGACATGAGTATCATGGGGATCGGCACCAACCTGCTCGGTTATGGCCATCCCGAGGTGGATGGGGCCGTGGCGGCCACCGTGGCTGCCGGCAACATGAGCACCCTCAACTGTCCGGAGGAGGTGTGGCTGGCCGAACGGCTGGTGGCCCTGCATCCCTGGGCCGAGATGGCCCGCTTCGCCCGCAGCGGCGGTGAGGCCAACGCCATCGCCATCCGCATAGCGCGCGCCGCCACCGGCCGCGACACGGTGGCCATCTGCGGCTATCACGGCTGGCATGATTGGTACCTGGCCACCAACCTGCAGAACGATTCCGGCCTAGAGGAGCATCTCCTGCCGGGTCTTGAGCCCAACGGCGTTCCCCGTGCCTTGGCGGGAACCGTGCAGCCTTTCAGCTTCAACCGCCTGGATCAGCTGGAGAGCATTGCCGCAAGCCATCAACTGGCCGCCGTGAAGATGGAGGTGCAGCGCACCAGCCCTCCTGATCCCGGCTTTCTTGAGGGCGTGCGGGAGCTCTGCAACCGCCGCGGCATCGTGCTGATCTTTGATGAGTGCACCTCCGGTTTCCGTGAAACCTTCGGTGGCCTGCACCTGAAATACGGCGTTGAGCCCGACATGGCGATGTTCGGCAAGGCACTGGGCAATGGCTATGCCATCACCGCCACCATCGGCCGCCGCGCTGTGATGGAAGCGGCCCAGAGCACCTTCATCAGCAGCACTTTCTGGACCGAGCGCATCGGGCCTAGTGCTGCTCTCAAGACCCTGGAGGTGATGGAGCGCGAGCGCAGCTGGGAGCGGGTCACGGCCACGGGCCTGGAGCTGCGCCGCCGATGGCAGGAGCTGGCCGATCGCCATGGCCTGAGCATCACCCACAACGGCCTGCCGGCCCTCACGGGATTCGCGATCCAGAGTCCCAAGGCTCTCGAGTACAAAACGCTGATCACCCAGGAGATGCTCAAGCGGGGCTATCTGGCCAGCACCAGCTGTTACTCCTGTCTGGCGCACACTCCAGACGTGATCGAGCCCTACCTGGAGGCTCTCGATGGGGTGTTCGCTCTGATCGCGGAATGTGAAGCGGGTCGATCGGTGGAGGAGCTGCTAGAGTGGCCGGTCTGCCATGGCGGCTTTCGCCGCCTGAATTGAGGGTGGTTGTTTTGTTTGGAAGCGATGTCAACTATGGGTAGGCAGCAAAAGTTTACGGTTGTTCTTGCCAACCTGATGAGCCGTTCGGGTCGGCTCAATGGCGAAAGCATGGAGAGGGTTGATCTGGCAATCACACTTGACGAGATTAGGCCGGCTCAAAATATAATTCTCTGTGGCTGGGCATATCGCCCAGATTCTGATCTGCCTATCGCCGAAGCTCTTAAGCTATATGTTACCGAGAGGCGCCCGGATCTTTTGCCCAAGCTTGTCTGTCAGACTATGTCAAGGGATACAGTAGGCGATGCTTTCTTTTCCCGCATTCTCATAGAGAAGCTCTGTGACAAGCCCACCAGTTCTCTAGATGTTGTGACCTCTGACTATCATGTGGCGAGGACTGCTGAGATCTTCCGCTATGTTTTCCCTGGCCATGTGCCAATTAATGTAAGCGGATCAAGTTGTAAGTCTCCTGATTTGGGCTGCCTGGCTAGCGAAGAGCGGTCTCTTAGGGCCTTTCGTCACACTTTTGATGGTGTCGCCCCCGGCGATTTATTTTCCATCCATGAAAGGCTCGCTTTTGCGCATCCTTTCTACAACGGTGATGTTTATCCTAGCATTAATACAATTGAATCAATTATTCAATCCCTTTCTTTGTCTCATTCCAAGGCATGAGAGTCCTGCTGCTGTGTCCGTATCCAGAAGCCCTTCGGCCTGCATTGGATCTCTATGGCGATACGTACATAGAATGCACCGATCCGATTGATAAACAGTTTTGTATCGATCATGACATAGATTTTATTGTCTCCTATGGTTACCGCCATATCATTAAGCCCTCCGTCCTCAGAATGTTTCCGCTGGCGGCAATTAATTTGCATATCAGCATGCTTCCAAATTCGCGTGGCGCTCATCCTGTTTTCTGGAGCGTTGTCAATGAGCTTCCGTTGGGGGTGACAATCCATCTTCTGGATGATGGCCTAGACACGGGCAACATCCTCTTCCAAAGAGAAGTTCGTGTTGATTGCAGTGACCATACATTCCGGAGTCTGTACAATTTGCATTGTGTTGAAGTTGTTAGCTTATTCTCGCAAAGCTGGATGTATCTCAGGGCCAAGGAATGTGCTGGATGGAGGCAGCAGGGTCTGCCTACGGTCCACCGAGCGCGCGATTTAGAGGAATGGATGATCTGTATGCCCGAAGCCTGGGAGACCCCTGTGTCTGTTTTTCGTGGCTTAGCGGCACAGTTCTCTGCGGCTTCTCGTATAACTGTGTAAGGCTTTCTATGTACGGTTTGCTTTCTCGATAGATGTCATTTTTCTTAGGGAAAAAACCCATTGGAGCGCAGCACCCCCCGTTTGTCATCGCCGAGATGAGCGGAAACCACAACCAGAGCCTGGAGCGGGCCCTGGCGATCGTTGACGCAGCGGCCCATGCGGGAGCCCACGCGATCAAGCTGCAAACCTACACCGCCGACACGATGACACTCGATGTGCGTGGGGGTAGCTTCGAGATCAGTGATCCCGATTCCCTCTGGGCGGGCCAGAACCTCCATGATCTCTATAAGAAGGCTTATACGCCCTGGGATTGGCATGCCCCAATCATGGAGCGGGCTAAAAAGCATGGCATGGTGTGCTTCAGCTCACCCTTTGATGAGTCGGCTGTAGAATTCCTGGAAGGCCTCGATGTGCCGGCTTATAAGATCGCCAGCTTTGAGAATAATCATCTCCCATTGATTGCCAAAGCGGCATCTACTGGTAAGCCTTTGATCATCTCCACGGGCATGGCCAGCCTCGGCGAATTGGAGCAGGCGGTGGCAACGGCGCGATCAGCTGGCTGCCAGCAGCTGATCCTGCTCAAGTGCACCAGTACCTACCCGGCCACTCCTGAGAACACCAACATCCGCACCATCCCACACCTGCGCACGTTGTTCGGTTGTGATGTTGGTCTTTCCGATCACACCATGGGTTTGGGCGTGGCCGTAGCCGCCGTTGCTCTGGGGGCCTCGGTGATTGAGAAGCATTTCACCCTTTCCCGCGCCGAAGGTGGAGTGGACAGTGCCTTTTCATTGGAACCTGCCGAGCTGTCAGCGCTGGTGCATGAGAGCGAGCGGGCCTGGCAGGCCTTAGGAGAGGTGCGCTACGGGCCCACTGAGGCAGAGCAGGGCAGCCTTGTCTTCCGTCGATCTATCTACGTGGCCGCAGACATTGCGGAGGGGGAAGCATTCTCTGAATCAAATATTCGGATTGTGCGGCCGGGCGATGGTGCACCGCCGGCTCTATATTGGAATCTTTTGGGTCGTACGGCGAGACGTTCTTTTAGTTGTGGAGAGCCTTTGAATCTTGACCAGTTACTCTGACTGTGCTCGCGAGTGCACTCCGTGAAGCACCTCTCTATTTGACTCTTGGAACGGCTCCCATATAGGCCATTTTACACTTGGTCGATAGCCAAAATTCTAGCTAGATCTAATTTTCTTGTTGTCGACCCATCGCAGGCGCATTGTCTATTCAGACCTTCGCTACATTGTTTCATCGAATACATGCTATGGAATGAAGAGCAGAGTAGCCTTGGACGCAAATAGTCTGCCCTATCCCGGAGCTTGTCTTAATTGGCAGCTGCCATGAAAAGATCTAAACTCAAGCCCGAAGTACATGTGTCTTATCGTTCATCTTGACTAAAATGAATCAAGAGGGAACAATGCCTTATCCTTGCGCCCACAAGAGCTCAGCTTTGGTTTGCTTTCTTCTCAATTGTGGTAGAAGTGCGAGCCCTAGGTTCTTGCCCAATCGCTGTTGTCGCACTCTTTGATTTGTTATGAGCGAAGTACTGATGCTTGTTGATCCAGAGCTCCGCGCTTGGTGCGCAGCTTTGCTAAATTCATTTGGTGAGCCTCGGAAGCTAAATTAATGGGCCCCATTGGATGGTGGGCTTGACACCGCCTTGGCCAAGAACCAGGCTTTCTTGCAAATAAAATTAGAACCATGACTCAAAGTAAGATTGACGTGAAGCTCGCACTGCACGGCGGCCAGCCTGCTATTGATTGCCCATTGCCCGCAGATTCAACTATTGGTGATGCAGAGTTTGATGCCGTTCGCAGGGTATTTCAAAACGGGTCTCTTTCTGGATTCTATGGGAGCTGGGGAAAGGAGTTCCTTGGAGGTGTTGAGGTAAAGCAATTCGAGAGGGCATGGGCAGAGAGATTCTGTATACCCCATGTTGTATCGGTCAATTCAGCGACTTCCGGATTGTATGCTGCCATGGGAGCGCTAGGCATCAGCCCTGGTGACGAGGTCATTGTCCCTCCCTTGACCATGTCGGCGACGGTGATGGCTCCGCTAATTTATGGAGGCATTCCTGTCTTTGTAGACATTGAGCCCGAGACCTTCTGTCTAGACGTTGCGAAGGTCGCCGCCGCTATCACACCGCGAACACGTGCAATCATTGCAGTTAATCTTTTTGGCCACCCTGCTCGATTGCATGAGCTCGCTTCTCTTGCACGGTCCAGCGGCATCGCCCTCGTGGAGGACAATGCACAGGGCCCATTGGCGAGCGAGTCAGGCAGTTACGCAGGTACCGTCGGCGACATCGGTGTGTTTAGTCTCAACTATCACAAGCACATTCATACTGGTGAGGGCGGCATGTGTGTGACTCGAGACCCCGGGTTGGCGTTGCGTCTGCAGGCCATACGCAACCATGCGGAGAACATCGTCGCACCCGCAGAGATCGGCGATCCCGTCAACATGATCGGTTTCAATTACCGAATGACAGAGATGTCGGCTGCAGTTGGCATAGCCCAGCTTGATCGTATCGAAACTGAGGTTTCAAGGCGTCAACGACTTGCCGAAGGCCTATCCGCAGGTTTGGCCGGGTTGGAGGGAGTAACCCCACCTATGGTCCGCACAGCATGCCGCCATGTTTATTACGTATGGGCAGCAAGGCTTGATGAAGTGCGGCTAGGCGTCTCTCGCGAGAAGTTTTCGCAGGCTTTGTCGGCGGAGGGTTTCCCGCATTTTGTTGGCTATGTAAAGCCCCTTTATATGCTTCCTGTTTTTCAGAAGCGCGTGGCGATTGGGCGGAATGGCTGGCCTTTCACGCTCTCAGATCGCCAATACTTCAAGGGATTGTGTCCTGTAGCCGAGAGAATGTACGAAAGCGAATTGCTTTGCTTCGAAACCTGTGCTTTCCGCATTGATGACCAGCTGCTCGCGGACCTCATTGCAGCCTTCCGCAAGGTCCATGCAAATCGCCACCTTCTCTGATATCGCGCCCGCGGATGAAAGTCGTCGCCAGCATTGAGGCCAGGATGGGTTCTACCCGTCTTCCCGGGAAGGTTTTAGCTGACATATGTGGTCGACCAGCACTTGGACGCTTGGTTGATCGCTTGCGGGCATGTCGGATGATTGATGACATTGTTCTTGCTACTTCCATATCTCCTCGCGATCACGCATTGGAGGATTGGGGCAGATCTGAAGGGCTCGCCGTTTACCGCGGCAGCGAAGACGATGTCCTTGAGCGAGTTGTGGGTGCGCACCGTTTCATGGGTTCAGATGTGGTGGTTGAGGTAACTGGTGACTGTCCTCTGCTAGATCCCGATGTCATCGATCTCGGAGTGGAAACATTCTTTGCCAACGATTGTGACGTGGTGACCAATGCGCGTGTGCCCTCCTTCCCCCAAGGTGCAGATGTCCAGGTGTTTGGGCTCGAGGCCTTGGCTGATGTTGAGGCGCGGATTTCGGACCCTGCAGTTCGTGAACATGTATCTCTTTATTTCTACGAGACGCCCTCTGACTATCGAACGATTCATCTGATTGCCGATCGCTCGCAGCATAGACCCGAGCTTCGTCTTCAACTAGACTATGCGGAGGACTTGGCTTTTGTCCGTGAGGTCTATACGCATTTGTTGCCCTTGCATGGAGCGATATTCGGTGTCCGTGAAATCCTGCAACTCCTTGACCGTGAGCCGCATCTTTGCTGCATTAATGCCGACTGTATGGAGAAACCCTTGCGATGAATAGGCAGTCTTGGCGTGTCGCGCTTGTGGGTTTCGGCCGAATGGCTGCCGGCTATGCGGCAGATGCAGCCATGGCCAAGTATTACCCTTATGCAGCGCATGCCCAAGTTTTGCGGGACCATCCGAGACTTGAATGGAAGGTAGTCGTAGAACCCGATCCTATCGCGCGCCAACTTGCACTCAGCAACTGGGAAGTGCCAATTGTGGTTTCATCCATTGATGAGCTTGGTGACGCAGCAGCTGAGATTGATATTGTGGTGTTCGCTACGCCTCCCTCGGTTCGCCTCGGCATAGTACAGAGCCTGCCGGGGCTGCGTGCAGTGCTTGCAGAGAAGCCTCTTGGCGAAGATTTATCTTCTGCGTATGAGTTCCTAAAGGATTGCTCGGCGCGTGAGCTGATGGTCCAGGTGAACTTTTGGCGTCGTGCCGATCGGGGGTTCCGAGGACTCGCTAACGGCGACTTGACAGATCTTATCGGTGAGCCGATGGTAGTTAACTGTCTTTATGGCAACGGCCTTCTGAACAATGGTAGTCATATGGTCGACCTGGTTCGGATGTTCTTTGGCGAAGTCGAAAATTTCAGGATTATAGACCCGGGCACCTGGTCCGTGAACGGTCCCATTCCTGGTGATATCAATCCTACCTTTAGCCTGCGTATGGATTCAGGCTTAATCGTCTCTTTCTCCCCAATTGATTTTCGTCTTTATCGGGAGAACGGCATGATCATCTGGGGGAGTGATGGCCGGTTAGATATTCTCAATGAGGGGCTTGTCCTCCGCCATTTCCCCGCTGTATCTAATCGCGCCATGACCGGTGAGCGTGAGATTGCGAACGATGCTGGCGCTGATCTGCAGAGCACAGTAGGTAATGCCCTCTATTGGATGTACGAGAACTTGCTCGAGGCGCTTGAAATGGACGATTTCCGGATTCTTCATAGCCCTGGTTCTTCGGCTCTCGTGACTTCACGGTGGGTCGATGAGATATCCCGGACTGTCTCTAACGGCTTGACTTCGTGAGCGCGTGACGAACGAGTCTTCAGATGGATCCTCGATAATCGTAATGGTCGAGGATCCAGGTGCTTTGAACTTCCTGGCACCATTAGTTGATATGCTCATCGAGCAGGATGTATCTCTGGTAATCTTTGGTGTCGGCGTAGGGGCCCGCCAACTAAGTGAACGGGGGTATCTAGTCATCCAACCTCCGTCGGAGCAGGATGCCGAAAAAATCCTGCGCGCCTACGGATGTAACTTGCTGATCATTGGAACTTGTGAAGATAAACATACTCCTGCTTTCGGTTTAGTTCGTGCAGCACGCTTAGCCGGTATTCAGACGTTAGGTGTAGTAGACGCGGCCGTTAATGCCCAGTTCCGTTTTCGTGGTTCCAGCGATGTGCCACTAGCACATGTCCCAGATTGGATGATCGTTCCAGATGAAGCAACAGCCGATGCTTTTGACCAGCTAGGTTTCCCGCGGGACCGGATCTCTATAGTTGGACATCCGGCGCGTGACCTCGCGAGACGGCGCTCTCAGTCTCTCCGTTTGGCTGTGGATGACGGTTGTCACGCTCGCACACAGGATAAATATCGTATTGTCTTTGTATCCGAACTTTCGGATGGCCTCGATCAAGGTCAGTACACGCGTTCTAAAGACTATACTTTGATGGGACGTGGTAACTCTTCTGCAAGAACGGCCATCGTTGCTGAGGAATTGCTGGATGCGCTATCGGCGCTGCGCGACCATCATGGCATTAATTCTACGCTCGTTCTACGGCTGCATCCAAAACAGGCCAAGAGCGATCTAGGTGCACTCAGCGACGAGTTTGATGAGGTCAGTATTGGCGGTGATCCACTTGAAGTCGTCGCCACCTCAGACTTGGTAGTTGGCATGACTAGCATGTTGTTACTTCAGGCATCCGACATGGGTCTGAACTGTCTGTCAATACTACCTCGCGAGCAAGAAAAGGCTTGGCTGCCGGATGTAGCATTAGGGGTCATTCCTTCGGTCACCGAGCGGAGTAGTCTTCGGGTCGCGCTCCTCAATCTCCTCCTGTCCTATCCGGAGTCTGGTATCGCTCAAGAATCCCTAGAGACTCGGCCAGATGCGGTGGCTGCGATGATGGCATTCATTGTCGACATCCATGCACATGGGTCACCTAATGTACGTGGGTAATTTCAGGCCGCTGAATCTGGGCAGCCTTTACATCTCTAGCTTTCGCGACGAACTATTAACCGAGCGCTATGTCGGTTGGCTGAACGATCCGGAGGTTGTGCGTTATTCTGAGCAGCGGCATAGGGTTCATTCCCTGGAGTCATGTTCTGATTACCTTGAGAGGATGAGGGCGTCAAGCAGTCTATTCCTGTCAATAGAAGCTGATCATAGTGAACCCTTTCACATCGGGAACATATCCGTGGCTATCGATCCTCCAAACCGTGCTGCGGACCTTTCGATCATGATCGGCGACAAGGGTGTGTGGGGAAGGGGTTATGCATCGATGGCGTGGACCGCTGTGATGCAGTATCTCCTCTACGAGGCAGGCTTACGCCGCGTTACAGCAGGCACGATGGAGGTCAACGAGCCGATGATTCGCCTAATGAAGCGAAGTGACATGCACATCGACTGTGTCCGTCCGCGGCACTTCCTCTGGGAGGATCGCGAGATCTCTTTTATTGGAGCGTCGCGATTTCAGTAGATCGGTGCAAGAAGGTTGTCGATATCCCGATGCAGCCATAGCTGTGTCTTTATGGAGTGTATCAATTCAGATCAGGGCCATGGAGGACCGCCTGAGAAAGCCAGAGCCAGGTTCACGATGGGCAACAGCAGTTTGAGCGGTTGCTTAGATCCACAACGCTGCTGTTGAGATGGCTTGGCCTCTCAGAGCACATTGTGGGCACTTTATAGGCTCTTTCTTAGGGAAGGTCTGGATAACCCAGGGGCTCAGCCAGGTCGCTGGATGAGACTCATGCCAGCGACTTCATGGTGATTGGCCGCACGGTGGCTTTCCAGAGCTTCCCCAGCCTAAATTGATTCAACTAATGAGCTTGTTGTCTAAGCGTACCCGAGTCATCTCTCGTATAAGTGAAAAGAACATGTCGTCTTTTGCTAAACAGGTAAAAGTTGTGCAACAAGCAGTTCTGATGTACACACTCACTAGCTACTGGTTGCCATTGATGCTTTTCCTGGCCTTTGGTCAATCAGAAATCTATAAAAGTATCCGTGTGGAATCTGTCTGGTTAGGCATGCTTTCGGTTTTCGTTCTGTCCATCTTGATAATCTTTACCGCAAAGACTAGCTTGGTGAACCGGCTTTCATGGTTTTTTCTAAATATGGCGCCAAGCTGGTCATTGGCAAGGTTCGCGAAGGGATACTCATTCATTCTTGCTCTACTTAATCTTGCCATAACTGGCTCAGGATTATCTAACTCCTATTTACTTGGCTCTAGATATACGGGTGAAGCAGGTCAACTTGCTCACTTTATTATAGGAATTGGGGTTATTTCGTCGACGTGTTCGACGCTGTATTTTTTATACTTATACGGAGCTAAGCCTGGCAATAATAGATCAATATTGCTTAGGCTGCCACTTTTCTTATCGCTTCTTCTTCAAATGCAGCTGATATCCGGCGTTGGCGCCGCGGTGCGCCTCTTATTTATCTTTGCTATGGCTCTTTTCCCAAGGGTTACTGCTCGCGTACTCTTCACAAGCCGCATAACTCTTAGAATTCCCAGTCGCTTGACACTTAGTAAGAAAGTGGTCATCTCCTTTTGCCTTCTTTTGTTGGCAGTGCCTTTTGTTGGCACATTAGTGCTAAAGCAGGGTCTTTTGGCTAAAAATACTAGTATGAACCAGGCTCAGGCTGACAATTTACAGATAATAGCGCAAGGTATTGCTCCAGGTCAATATGTGATATCCAGGTCTTCTACGGCTTTCTACAGCATCTCGAATGCAGTCGATTCAAATCTAAGTACTTTGAGCTCTCATCCTGACTATAATTCATTGCTGGCTTCTGTCGAATACCGACTAGGTGTCATCATGGGTGATTCACGTGCCAAAAAGTCTACCCCAACCCCAGATGGTCTCAACGCCCTTGCAATAGGAGAATATAACGTAGATCCAATGAGGGAGGGGACAAGTCCTGGGGTATATGCATTTTGGCTTTACTTATTGAAGGCAGAGCCCATGCTGGCCATCCCATTGTCATTTGTAATATTAACCATGTGCTCCATTGTTTTCTCACTGCTGCTTGTCTATATTCGTAAAGCTGCAATGCCTGCATCAGTGCCGAATCTGCTGTTAATACTTCTTTATTCTAGGATTCTTGCTGTTCTGCTATTCGCATCTCCTGGCTCTCTGTTTCTCATTGTAGATGATTCACTTATACTATTTGTCGTTGTTTTCTTGTTTATTCTCTTGCTTCCAGGTGGTCCGGCCTTGCCTTTAGAGCATGATTAGAGTGATGATGATGGGCTATAACTTGCTTTTCTAAGGAGCCTCTGAAAAACCCGGCTTGATTACCCAGGGTCTCCTGAGAATGACAGAGCTATGTTCGCAAACGCACAGCTTGGTCAATCAATCGCCTTGCTGAGTGACACTCACGCTGCGGACGCATGCATGCTTTCTGGCGAATTGTGACCACACGGGTCCCCATTCAGGGTCTCTATGATCTCCAGCCACAAGGTAAACAAGACAAAAAGAAGATGCAGCAGCTTCTCGAGATTCATGACCAGCATTGTCATGGCAATGGTTGATCACTGGGTCACAGCAAGTTTCTCGCGGATGAGTCCCAGGCCGAACCGGTGACTTTCAGGAAAGTTGTCACTCCTTGGCTGCCACTCAGGCGGCTTGAACCAAGGGTAACTCCAGGGCCAGTTGGTGCTCTTCCAGTGGCTTGTTGATCCACACTTCTGCCGGCTGACTCGAGCAGCGGGTGTGTCGGCTCCAGCGCGTTGGATTGGCACGGCGGGCCTTCTCGTAGACCTCGGCTCGCTGCTGGCAAATGGCCTTGGCCGCTCCACTGTGGCGCTGGTGGGGCGTAACGAATTTGATGCCGCTGTGCCGGTGCCGGTGGTTGTACCAATCCACAAATGCTGCCACCCATTCGCAGGCCTCGTCCTTGCTTGCAAAGGACCGACTGGGGTAGACGGGATCAACGCCAGGAAGCGGGTCGAACAAGTGTTTGGCTGGGTCAAGCAGGCAGCTGGCCTCCGGCAGCTCAAGGCCAGAGGCCGGTCAAAGGTGGGGGCGGTATTCCGGTTGCTTGTGGTGGCTTACAACCTGATCCGCATCACCAACCTGCTCAGAAGGACGGCCCCGAAGAAGGTGATGGCATGAAGGTGCCGATCAAACGGCCAATGGCCCTGGAGGCCAAGAACGAGGCAGGCCAATTGAGCCTGGCAGCAAGCATGCAAGTCGCTGAGAGCCGGTCAATCTGATTGGCGCGGTGCTGATGACGGTCACGAACAGGGCAAGAGCCCTGGTTTCAGTAGTTTTTTCAGCGGCCTCTTAGGCGGCCCTGGGGGTAACCCCAACCTCAGCGCGCAGCGGAATTACCGCTACGCGGGCCTCCGGCTACACGGACCCCGACAGCCACATCCTCAAGGGCGCTGACGGCTGGATGCAGGGCTACAACGCCCAGGCCGCCGTCGATGGCGACCACCAGGTGATCGTGGCGATCGGGGTGAGCAACCAGGCCAGCGATGCGGTGCATCTGCTGCCCATGCTCGAGCGGATTGAGGTCAATACCGGCCAGGTACCCGAGGCCTTGATCGCGGACGCCGGTTACTGCAGCACCGCCAACCTGAAAGCCTGCGAGTAGAGGGGGCTGGAGGCCTACATCTCCACCAGCCGGCAGCAGCACGGCCAGCGGCCACGGCCATCGCGGGGAAGGCCGCCGGCAGATCTTGATTCCCGCGGCCGGATGGATCGGAAGCTCAGATCCAAGGCCGGTCAGACCGTTTACGCCCTGCGCAAGACGATCGTCGAGTCGGTGTTCGGTCAAATCAAAGGTGCCCGAGGTCTGGATCGGTTCCGATTGCGAGGGTTGGAGAAGGTGAACGGGGAATGGGCGCTAATGGCCACCACGCACAACCTGTTGAAGCTGTTCCGGGCAAGCGCAACAGCGGCCTGAGGAGCTGGCTCAGTTCGCCGGAGCCAGGGCTACCGGGACAGACTTCTAATAGACCCTGGCCCTGACACCTGTCCACTGAATTGGGTTAAGGAATCTCTGGACAAACGGGGTTTGAGCCGGAGGCAGTGAGCAGAAAAGAGTGCCTTTGACCGTAAATTGCCTCTGAGGCCCTTTTCAGAGGACTTTTGATCTCCTGTTCAGCCACTTTGGGCTGGTTTTGAGGCTGAATGGCGGTGTTCAGACATACCAAGCCCCCGGTCAGACTGTCGCAAGCAAATGTCGTCGGGCCTGGAAAAGGTTCGAGAGTGCCGCCATCACATTGATCTTGCAGCGATTTTTGGCGAGGCCGCGCAGACGGGTCTTCTGAAAGCCAAACTGCTGCTTGATCACCCGGAAAGGATGCTCAACCTTGGAGCGGATGTGAGCTTTGGCCGTCTCGATCAGATCCTGCAGCTTTCCATCTGGTGTATCCGGTAACGCTCGGCGTTTACCGGGTCGGATTGCCACCCTGAATTCCGTTGCCTTTCCTGCCATCTCAGGCCTTTTGGCGATGCCTTGGTAGCCGGCGTCGCCGTAGACAACCTCCTCGTCACCATGCAACAGCTCAGCGACTGGAGTGAGGTCGTGCACGTTGGCGGCAGTGACCACGACCGAATGGATCAGGCCTGAATCCTTGTCCACGCCTGCGTGGACTTTCATCCCGAAATACCACTGGTTGCCTTTCTTGGTCTGGTGCATCTCCGGATCTCGCTTCCCCTCTTTGTTCTTGGTGGAGCTGGGCGCCGCGATCAAGGTGGCATCAACGATCGTGCCTTGGCGCATCGTCATGCCCCGCGCACTGAGGTGGGCTTTGACGACCTCAAAGATCTGCTCGCCCAGCCCGTGCTTCTCCAGCAGGTGGCGGAAGGTGAGAATCGTGGTTTCATCCGGGATCCGATCGCTGATCAGCTCGATGCCCGCAAAGCGGCGCATGGTGGGCACCTCGATCAGGGCCTCTTCCATGGCCGGATCACTGAGGGAATACCACTGCTGCAGCAGATGGATCCGCAGCATCGTGGCGAGTGGATACGGAGGGCGGCCGCCTTTCTTACTCGCTTTGGGGTAGTGGGGCTCGATCAGATCGATGAGTGCCTGCCATGGCACCACCACCTCCATCTCAGAGAGAAACTTCTCCCGTTTGGTCTGCTTCTTGGCTGTTGTGAGCTCGTAATCCGAGAAGCCAAGCTGCTTGCCGCCCATCAACCCAGTCCTGGCCTGCGGTTACAGGCTCATTTTCGCGCAGATAGGCTGGGTTTTCCAGAGTCTCCTTAACCTCACTGAGGCTGTAAGAAGCTATAATCATAGATTGGCCATGCAACCGTGTTTTTGAAGACAAGCTTGGATGCCACCTTGGCTCTTCATGAGATCAAGCAACTGGGTTATTATCGTTATACTAAATTTATTTCTCAGGACGAGGCCGAAGAGGTGTCTTCTGCGCTTCTTAGATTTGCAGACTCTGCAGACAGATCAACATTGGAAATTAATTACGAAGGTTCTGAGATGCGTATTTGGAATGCCCAGCTAAGAATTCCCGAGATTTTCAGCCTTTATTCCAGGCTTAAATTACTCAACAGGATTTTGTTCAACGATGCTTCTGAATTCTGCATCTTGGCAATACTTACAAAAAATACTCCCCAGTCATGTCACTCAAATAGATGGCATGTCGACTCCCTGTCTGCTCAGTATAAATTCTTTCTTCACTTGTCTAATGTAACAGACCAAGACGGTCCGTTTGAATTTATTCCTAAATCGCATACAGTGATTTCACGGTTATTTTTTTGTTTAAGGTATCCATTTGTGTACCTTAGGCCATCCATGCGGGGCATAAAGAGAGCTTACCGCTCTATTTCTGATGCAAAGATTCCGCCGTTACCTTCGAGAAATCAATTTTTATGTTCTTCTGGCGACCTTCTTGTCGCAGATGTGAGAATGCTTCATCGTGACTCTCCATGTTCTGCCGATGGATCCAGGGTTGCTCTTCATTGTTACTTAGGCGTAGATCCCAGATGCTTTCCTGGTTTTCATTCATGAATTCGTCTATCTAACTCTTTTGAGTTTCTTTTGTTCCCACAAATATTGTTAATGGGCTATGACGTGGGCCCCTTAGATCGATCCAGGTTGAGTTAGCGTCACCATCTGGCGAGGCTGGGTTGGGGTCTTCACCATGAAACTAACCAGGCACACGACGGAGCAGATCATCCGCATGCTCAAAACTGCCGAGCAGCTGATTGCTCAGAGCACGACCGTTGCCGAAGTTTGCCGACGTTTGCCGAGTGATCGAGGTGACCCAGCCGACGTAACACCGTTGTCGGCAGGGATACGGCGGGATGCAAGCCGAGGAGGCCAAACGGCTGACCTGGGCAGGGCTGACTGAAAGTCGCTTCATCCCGTCTCTGCGGCGCTGATTCCGAACCAGCTGAGCATTCAGCTGATGTCGTGTGCCACGGCCATCAGACCAGCGCGGATTGAGCGAAAACCATTGCAGCGCAGCAGGTTCAGTGCCAATGTGCGCAGCAGAGCCAACACCTGCACCCCGTTGCGCTGGCTGTAGCGATGGGCGTCCTCACCGAGCTGGGTGTCGCGAGGCCAGTGCCACTGGTTTTTGATCGCCCAGCGCTGCCGCACCAGCCTGAGCAACGCTTTTGGGCTGGTGCGCAGGGTGGTGATAAAGAAGTGAATGTGGTGAAACGGCTTGCCGTCACGCCAGCCGGTGCTCACCAGCTCGATGATCCAGCTGGTTCCAGCCCAGCGTTCACGGATGGTGCCTGTGGCATTACGGGCACGGAGAGTCCAGCGCACCCGGCGGCCGTGGCTGGCCTCGACATCGCTGATCTCAACAGGAAAGTGCCGGTGGCCGCGGAACTGGGAGGCGATCTGCCGATACAGCCGGCGCTGGTTGTTTTTGACCGTCAAGAGCAGGTCGGCGCCCTGCTCGGCGGCAAGCAGAAAAACGCTGGCGAGGTATGCAACGCATCCGCCTGGATCAGCACACCCTCCAGCTCCAGGGTGCTGAGCAAGGTTTTGAGGGCCGCGCGCTCGTGGGATTCGCCGGTGTCAAACGAGGTCTGCGCGATCGCCACGCTGAGCTCCCGCGCGTAGAGCGTGACCTGGGTGACAAATCGCGTGGCTCCATCGGCACCATCGACCTGAGCGGCTGAACCGCTTAGGGTTTTGCCATCACAGATCAGCTGGTCAAATTCCTTGTTCTGATCAGCGATCTGGGCCAGCATCCACTCCCTGTGCAACCCAAACAGCTCCTCGATCTCCACCCTCTCAAACAGGTAGAGGAAGGTGGAATCGCAGGGTGCCTTGGGTAGCTCCAGATCCAAAGCCGCGCCGAACGCCTGGTGATGCCGCTTGGCGAAACGCTCCAGATCCCTGGCGCTGCGGCAGCCACTGAGGATGCCAAGGATCGCCATCAACAACAGCAACCACTGGGGGTAACGCACCCCTCGGCGCTTACGCCCTTCCGGCAACGCCTGAAGAAAGGCGATCAGATCAGCAGTGGCAGCGGGGTCGGCCAAAGGACGGGAGCAGTCCCGATAAAATCGGCACCAGCATGGCCGCACCAGCCGCCCTATGACGGACTTTCAGTCGGCCCTGTGACGTTGCCTGACACCGCGGCTCGGAATGCAGGGCTCCAGTGCCTGCAGCGGGATCGGCATCAAGGCCAGAAGCGCTTGGCCGGCGGCGATCACGCTCTGCTGGATCCAGTGCAGACCGATGCGGGCAAAGCTCAGCCCGCGTTTCCAGTGCGGATCGACTCGGCGACGTTCGCCGGCCAGGCTGGCCGCATAACCCTGCAGGGCGCTGATCAGGACAGCGATCGCGACGACCAGCAGCAGCCGATCGATGCGAGACGGATCCCGCAATCCACTGCGCTGGAGCTGGAAGATCCCGGATTTCTGGTCGCGGAACAGCTGTTCACAGCAGAAACGCTGCCCGTAGACCCAGACCAGATCCAGGCTGGGATCGAGGTTGCTCACCAGGTCCAAAGGCTCGGCGGCTGTGATGCCAACGGGTCTGGCCAGAACCAGATTGGGCTGATGGCCGCCGTCCCAGAGCCGCACACCACGGAATCCACGGCAATGGCCGCGGGGCAAGCGGAGCCGGCGCACCTCGCAGCCCATCGGCGCTGCGGTGCTATGAATCCAGGTGTCGGCGCTCAGCCGCATCACGTACCGCCAGCGCGAGCGCACCTCAAAGCTGTCGAGCAGCTCACCGCTGGGAAAGGCTCGGTCCGCCAGCACCGTGATCGTACTGAACCCCGCGAGCAGGCGATATTGCCGCTCCAGCAGAGCAATCACCACCTCAGCGCTGACGCTGGCACTGGGATGCTCCAGCGTCTACCAGAGCAATGGGATCGCTCGGCCGTGGCAGACCACGGAGAACACCACGACGCAGAACCGGTTCCAGAGCACCGTGGTGTCGAGCGCCAGATGCATGGTGTGGCCTGGATTTTGCCACTGCTGCATCGCTCAGAGCACCAGCGGGCCATTAAGGCTCTCGGGATCGATCCGTACATTGCCGAGCCAACAGCGGCAGCGTCGCTGCCAGCTGGCCGGCAGGCTGCGAGTCAGCGGAACGGATCGCTGCCACTTGTCAAAACAGACGGTCTGGCTGAGCAGCAGCCCGGCCACCATCCAGCCAAGCAACACCAGATGGCGTTCGTCGCAGACCGGGCAGTGTTGACGCAGGAAGCCGGTGAGCTCAGCAGAAAGCCGGGCGTGGGAATCCACGAGGGATTGGTTTGGTGTGCGAACCCCAAACTCTCATGGCTCCCTGCCCACCCAATGGCCTGAGACCCACCCCCTCTGCCAGGAAAGTTGTCACCCCTGTTAATTGAATCCTTGGGGGCTTAATGGAGCAATTTAATGACTGCTTACAGCCTTGCTGTTCAAGCTGATGTGAGAAAAAGGATGAGCCCGCCAAATCGGCAGGATGTGCCTCAAATTTCTAAGGAATTAGGTATTCATCAATCCACGCTTTATAAATGGCGCAGTAACTGGCGGTTGCAGGGGGAGGTGGTGCCAGCATCAGAAAAAGGTCCTGATAGCTGGAGTGCTTCAGATAAATTCACGGTGGTAGTAGAAACAGCTGGGTTTAATGCCACTGAGCTGAGTAGCTACTGCAGAGAGCGTGGTCTGTTCCTTGAACAGGTAGACCGCTGGCGCCAAACAGCGCAGGATGCAAATGCAAATGCAGTGCTAACCATGGCGGAGCAAAAGGAGCTTGAAAAGCTCCGCGCCCAGGACCAGCGGGAAATAAAAGCACTAAAAAAGGAACTGCAACGCAAGGAGAAGGCCCTGGCGGAGATGGCGGCCTTGTTGGTGCTGCAAAAAAAGTGGGAGGCCTACTGCTCGGAGGTCGCGGAAAGCTAACCAGCGCCGCCTGCCGGCAGAAGGTGATTGAGCTGATTGCTGAGGCCAATGCTGCAGGCGCCGGCCTCGTGCGGGCATGCGACGTGACCTGTATCTGCCTACGCACCCTTAAACGCTGGCGGCGTGAATTTAAAGCTGATGGCAATGGCGTTGATCGCCGGAAAGGTAGTAGCCGCAAAGTGGCTCATCGCTTAAGCGTTGAGGAAGGCCAAAGGATCTTGCTTACTTGCAACGAACCTAAATACGCTGATCTGCCGCCAGGCCAAATCGTGCCTGATCTCGCTGATCAAGGCATTTATATAGGTTCTGAACGCAGTTTCTATCGGGTTTTACATGCCCATGGACAACTACACCGCCGCGGTAGAGCGCGGCTACCACAAGCAGCAAGGCCTGTTAACAGGTTGCGAGCTGATGGCCCAAATCAGGTTTGGAGTTGGGATATTTCCTATCTGCCAACCAGCGTTAAAGGGATTTGGCTTTACCTCTACCTAGTGGTTGATATCTGGAGCAGAAAAGTGGTGGCCTGAGACGAGTAGCA